>CAZUAM010000050.1:4256-18540 GCA_964618095.1 uncultured Planctomycetaceae bacterium
GATTGGGTCGATTATTAAGAGCATCGGCACCCGCCACCGCCCGCATTGAGCGAATATCCCGCACAAATAGCACAATCGGCATTACCGGCAGGCGCCAGAGGGTCGGCGTCGCGCGGTGGTCCGGAGGCCGAGAACGCCCGCGGGTTGCGTCCCGCGGGGTCTTACAGAGGAATATGCCACACTCTTAGGGAATCGCACCACCCGGAAGAGCCGACTCTACTGCTCGTCACCGGGCGCACCGGGCTCTTGCCGCCCGCCGGGCTCGGACTCGAGGTACCCGCTGAGCATGATCTGGGCGGCCACCATGTCCGTTCGTCTCTTGCGACGCTTGCTGGTCATCTGGGCGTCCAGGAGGAGCCGTTCGGCCTCAACACTGGTCAGGCGCTCGTCGAAGAACTCGACCGGCACGCCCGTCACCTCGCCCAGCCATTGTCCAAACTCCCGGGCTTCGATCGATTTGTCGCTTTCCCGTCCGTCCAGGTGCAGCGGCAGCCCGACCACGAACAGCGCCACCTCTTCCTCGGCCACCAGCCGCTGGAATCGTTCGGCGTCGAGTTTCGTTCCGCGTCGGGTGTAGTTCTCGTGCGGGCTGGCGATCGACCGGCCCGGATCGCTCAGCGCGATGCCGATCCGCACCGTTCCGAAATCGATCCCGGCAATCCGGCCGGGTGCATCTTGGCAGTTGTGGCTGCTCATGGACAGACTCGCGAGGTTGACTTGGCTCCGAAGGCATAATAGCTCCTGCGAGGTCGCCCGCCAGCCCCTGCTGCTGAACTATCACCTGGCCCCCGCGTTTCGCGGCGCGCCGGTTGATTTGTCCGAGCAGAGCCCCTACGATCGTGCATGTTCTGCCAATGATTTCCGTGTTCGAGGATCGCCATGAATGAAAAACTGACCCGACGCACGTTCACCAAGACCGCCGCCGCGGCCACGTTGGCCGTGGCTGCGACGGGCCCGAGCAGCGCCTTGGGGGCCAACGACCGGATCCGACTGGGCTTTATCGGGGTGGCCAATCGCGGGGGGCAACTGCTGACGGCCTTCCTGGAGCACGCCGATGCGGAGGTCGTCGCCCTGTGCGACGTCGACAAACCGACCTTGGAGAAGGCCAAGCAGCGGCTGGACGGCAAGGCGGCCACCTATGAAGACTTTCGCAGGTTGTTGGAACGCCGCGACGTCGACGCCGTGGTGATCGCCACGCCCGACCACTGGCACGCGATCCAGACGGTCGATGCCTGTGACGCCGGCAAGGACGTTTACGTCGAGAAGCCGCTGTCGATTACAGTGCATGAAGGCCGCCGGATGGTCGAGGCGGCACGACGCAACCGCTGCGTGGTGCAGGTCGGCACTCACCGGCGGAGCTCGGAACTCTATGCCCGGTTGGCCCGGTTGACCCGCTCGAACAAGATCGGCAAGATCACCGTCAGCCGGGCGTACCGCTTGAGCAACATGTACCCCCGGGGCATCGGCAGGGCCCAGCCCAGCGATCCGCCGAAGGACCTCAACTGGGAGATGTGGCTGGGGCCGCGACCGCTCCGCCCCTACCAGGAAAACATCGCTCCGTACAAGTTCCGCTGGTGGCAGTTGTACTCCTCTCAGATGGGCAACTGGGGCGTGCACTACCTGGACGCGATCCGCTGGCTGACCGGCGAACTGGCCCCGGCGTCGATCTGTGCCATGGGCGGCCGGTTCGCGGTGCACGACGACCGCACGGTGCCCGATACGATGGAGGCGACGTTCGAGTTCGCTTCGGGGCGGCTGGCGATCTTCGGGCAGTACGAGGCCTCCGGCAACCCGATCTTCCCCCGCAACCCCAAGCTCGCACGCCCCGAAATCGAGATCCGCGGCACCTTGGGCACGGTCTACGTCACCAGCCGAAACTTCGAAATCGTTCCCGAGCGGGGCGGGCAGTTCCAGGACGCCAAGCGGCGGATGGAGCCGACCGTAGAGGCAGCCGGCAAGGGGGAGGATGACCTGACGGCCCTGCACGCGCGGAACTTCCTCGACTGCGTCAAGTCGCGCAACAAACCCCACGCCGACGTCGAGATCGGCCACCGCTCGACCACCATGAGCCTGCTGGCCAATATCTCACTGGTCACCCGCTCGCGGCTGCAGTGGGACGCCGAACGGGAAGTGATCACCAACCACAAGGAAGCCAACCGGTTGCTGCACTACGAGTACCGCAAGCCGTGGAAACTGGGTTGAGCCAAGGTCTTCTCGAATCGCTGTGAGCGCCCCCCCGTGTTCCCATACACCAAAGGTGACGCGTGCCGCGGTTGGCCTGTCCGTGCCGGGTGCCGCGGTTGTCTTGTCCAACCGTGCGCTGCCGGGCAAGCCAGCAGTGGCACCCAAATCAACTCGCCAGGCGCCCAATCCTGGCATCCGTGCCTGGGCATTTTTTCCTTGCGGGTCGGCCGGGGAGCCCCCTCCGGACTGCCGACGGAACGTGGACTCTCCGTCGGCAGGATGCTAGAATGCGGGCCGTGCGCGGCCGTTTGGAAGGCTCCTCACAAAACAAGCCCCCTCTCCCTCTGGGAGAGGGCCGGGGTGAGGGTTTTCATTCTTGAGAGTGAACGAACTTCATGTGGACTCAAATTGACAAGGAGTAACGCACATGTCTACACCACAAGTCTTTCTGAGATGGGTTGTGCTGGCCGTCCTGCTGACGGGTTGTCAGGCCCAGCCGCCCGCGGCCGCCGACCCCTCGGCCGCTCCCGCCGACCAGGCTTCCTCCTGGCCCCGGTTTCACGGCCCGAAGGGGGATAACATTTCCACCGAGACCGGACTGCTGAAGGAGTGGCCCGAGCAGGGGCCCAAGCTGGGCTTTGTGGCCAAGGGCCTCGGCAGTGGGTTCGCCAGCGTGACGATTGCAGGCGGCCTGATTTACACCTGCGGCAACGTCGACGGCAAGACGACAATTACGGCCTTGGACCTCAAGGGCAATATCCTGTGGCAGGTCGCCAACGGCGCGGCCTGGACCGGGGACAGTGAAGGCACCCGGGGGACCCCCACCATCGACGGAGACCGGCTCTACCACGAGAGTCCCCTAGGCGAAGTCGTCTGCCTGAATGCCAAGAATGGAGAGAAGGTCTGGAACCTGAACATCCTCAAGGAGTTCGGCAGCAAGAACATCACCTGGGCCCTGGCCGAGTCGCTGCTGATCGACGGAGATCGCGTGATCTGTTGCCCCGGTGGGCCGAACTCCGCCGTGCTGGCCCTCGACAAGATGACGGGCAAGACCGTCTGGAAATCGCCCAGCGCCGACGGCGACTTGGCCGGTTACGGTTCGCCCAGCCTGGTCGAGTGCCGAGGATTGCGGATGATTCTGACCATGACTTCCAGGGCGGTGATCGGTGTCGACGCCGACACGGGTGATCTGCTGTTTCGCTTCCCCCACAAGACTTCCTACAACGTCAACGCGCTGAAGCCCATCTTCCACGACGGGCAGGTCTTTGTCAGCACCGGCTACGGGGCCGGCTCGTTGATGCTGAAGCTCAACGTCAACGGCAACAAGGTTACGGCCGAGAAGGCCTGGGACACCAAGGCACTGGACAATCATCACGGCGGAGTGCTCCTCCTGGACGGCTACCTCTACGGCTCGTCCCACAGGGGCAGTTGGGTCTGTCTCGATTGGAAGAGCGGCAAGACAATGTACCAGGACCGCGGCGTGGGCAAGGGCTCGCTCACCTACGCCGAGGGGATGCTCTACACGCTGAGCGAGAGATCGAAGATGGGGCTGGTCAAGGCCACACCGGAAGGGCACGAACCGATCAGCGAGTTCAAGATTCCCGAAGGCGGCGAGGGTCTCAGTTGGGCCCATCCGGTCGTCTGCGGCGGACGTCTCTACATCCGCCACGGCGATTTCCTGTACGCGTACGACGTTCGGGCCAAGTAGAGAATGAACCGGGCCGCAGCTTTCGGTGTCAGGCACAGGCTGGCCCGGCCGGGTCCGTTATTCAACCCACAGGGAGCAACACACATGTCAAGGCTACGAGTGTTTGTGAACTCCATAGTGCTAGCCGTTCTTGTCGTCGGCTTCTCGACCAGCCCTCAGGTGCGCGCCGCCGACGCCCCCTTTTGGCCGCAGTTCCACGGGCCGAAGCGAGACAACATTTCGACCGAAACGGGGCTCTTGAAGAAATGGCCCGCGGGGGGACCGAAGCTGCTCTGGACGGCGCGGGGAATCGGCCACGGGTTTTCCAGTGTGTCGATGGCCGACGGCTTGATCTATACCGCCGGCAACATCGACGAGAAGACGGTGATTACGGCCCTGGACTTAGACGGCCGTATCCGGTGGCAGGTCGAGAACGGCCCGGCTTGGACGAAGGACAAGCCCGGTACCAGGGCCACTCCCACCATCGACGGCGGCCGGCTCTACCACAAAAGCCCTTACGGTGACGTCGTCTGTCTGGATGCCAAGACAGCCAACAAGATCTGGGGCCTGAACATCCTCAAAGAGTTCCACAGCAAGAACATCACCTGGGCCCTGGCCGAGTCGCTGCTGATCGACGGGGACCACGTCATCTGCTGCCCCGGCGGGCCGGAAACCGCGATGGTCGCCCTGAATAAGAAGACCGGGCAGACGGTCTGGAAATCGCCGAGCACGGGTGACTTAGCCGGCTACACCTCGCCGGTGCTGGTTGAATACCAAGGGCTGCGGATGATTCTCACGATGACTTCCAGGGCGGTGATCGGCGTCAGTGCCGGCACCGGCGAGTTGCTCTGGCGGTTCGAGCACATCACCCCCTTCGACGAAAACATCCTCACGCCGATCTTCCACGACGGCTGCGTTTTCGTCAGCACGCCCAGGGCCGGCTGTGCGATGGTGCGGATCAACGTCCAAGGCGACAAGGCTTCGGTCGAACAGGTGTGGCGCTCGAAGCAACTAGACAATCACCACGGCGGCGTGATCCTCCTGGACGGTTACCTCTACGGGTCCAGTTACCGCTGCAACAACTGCCGCTGGATCTGCCTCGACTGGAAAACGGGACGGATGATGTATGCCGAACGCGGCGTGGGAAAGGGTTCGCTGACCTACGCCGACGGGATGCTCTATGCTTTCGGCGAACGGGGAACGATGGGCCTGGTCAAACCGACGCCCAGCGGCCACAAGCTGATCAGCCAGTTCGAGATCCCCCAAGGCGGCGAAGGCCCCAGTTGGGCCCATCCGGTCGTCTGCGGCGGACGCCTCTACATCCGCCACGGCGATTTCCTCTACGCCTACGACGTGCGTGGGCCATGAACGGGCGACCGTTGATCGCGCCTGGTTCGGCCATCAATCATCGCGACTGCTGTTCGGGCGCGACCCCCCGTCGCGGTTTTACGGCAAGGCCGTCGCCCGGTGATGGAGCGACCGCCAGTACCTACGGTCGAGCTGGTAGACGTCGACCTCAGCGTCATGGGGTGATCGGCCGGGAGGACGCCGTAGCGCTTCATTTCGCGGATGTATTGCGGGCGGGGGCGGAAGCCGAGGATGTCGAAGCGCTTGTTCTCTCTAGCCGACGGTCAGTCTGAGCCCCAGGACACTCGCCAGCCTATCTGCTGTGGTCATGCGAATATCGCGCCTACCGGAGAGGAACTGGTCAACCATGGTGTGCGAAACTCCCGCATCCTTCGAAATCTGGTAGACGGAACGGTCGCTATTCTTAATCGCCCGCTTCAACGTCTCGCTAATCGAATCCGGGGCCGGCGGCGAGAGGGAACGGGCGGGCGGAAACTCCTGCTGCACCTTGCGGCGAATCTGCTCGTCTCGGGCAGCTTCCTCCCGCGTCAGGTTCCGGGACCGGATAACTCTCTGTAGGTTCTCTTCGTCCACGACAGTCTTCTCCCTACGGCTCGGAGACTTCGTAGGCCGTGATCACTCGAAGCGTGCCTTCGTCGACTTGCTCATACACAACGATGATATAGACCCCGTCCGCTGTGTACCCCCAGACCACTGGAAGCCCAGTGGACTTGCTGATTCCTTCGCTCGTGGGATTGGCAAGAGCGTGCTCCACGTCCTCGATGGTCAATCCATGTTGGGCGATGTGCTCGACATTCCCATTGGGGTCATTTTCATCGTCCCAAATGATTCGAAAGAAGTCCATCTCCCGCTTCCCAGCTCGGCAAGCCCCAACGCGCGCATCATACGCGCTAGGCAGCCACAAGTCAAGCACTGCGTGGTTGGATGGGCGTTGCCTGCCAGGCGCGACCACCGGTCGCGGCTTGATGACTACTCCAGCGCCGTCGCCCGGTAGTGCAGCGACTGCCAGTACTTCCGGTCGAGCTCGTAGACGTCGACCTCCGCGTCATCGGGGTGATCGGCCGGGAGGACGCCGTAGCGCTTCATTTCGCGGATGTATTGCGGGCGGGGGCGGAAGCCGGGCATGTCGAAGCGCTTGATCTTCTCGAGATTCTGCTGCCCGGCGGCCACCATCGCCAGCAGCTTCCGATAGTCCGGGCCGCCGGTGTCCGCGAAGACGGCAGTTGGCTTGCCCTGTCCGTCGCGGCAGAGCCCGAAGCCGCCCGACCGCTCGGCCAGCGGGGCCAACAGCAAGAGCGACTTCTCGGGCCGCGTCAGATTGAACACGATGTGCCGGCTGAGTCTCAGTCGTGGGTCGTCCACGGCGAACCGCCAGAACGACAAGCCCCGCTCGTCGCTGAGCGACCGCGGCAGGACGTTGGCGTTTTGCTGACAGGACGCGCAGCGGCGCCGGATCACTTCCGCGCCGGCCTTGGTCGCCGGCCAATCGAAGTCAGTGTTGACCAGGTTGTTTTGCTGGTAGCCGCCCACCGAGCCGCAGCCCAACGCGGCGTACGTGCCGGGATAGGGCGCCCCGGCCTCGATCCACAATCGCAGCACCTTCTTTTGGTGCTCGGTGGCCTGTACATCGTAGTGAGAGCCGTCGAGCATTCTCAGGATGGGGCTGGTGGAGGAGCCCAGCGACCGCGGTGGATGGTTGCTCTTGGGCTGGTTGCGGTTGTCGTTGAACAGCCGGCGGACGGTCATGGTGAAATAGGCGTGGGAGAACATCGGTCCGCGGTCGCCGCTGAGCACGATCTTGCCCGCGTACGGCCCCCCACGCTCGGTCTTGTCGTAACCGTGGCAGTCGGCGCACAATCGGTCGAGAATCGGCTGAACGTCGCGGGGGAAGTCGAACACGCCAGTGTGCCCACGGCAGATTGGGCAGTCGGTAATCGGCCGGATCCGGCTGGGCCCGCGATTCAGTGCCATCAGGTTGCCGCGCGGCAGGAAGCTTTCGGTGCGTTGTTCGTGACAGCCGACGCAACCGGTCACCTCGCCCGGCTGGACGGTCAGGAAACTATGCATCCGCTTCACCGCCAGATCGTTTTCGTCCAGGGCCACCAGAAACAGGCTTCGCAGGGCCGGCAGTTCCATATAGGCCGAGCCGTCGGGCTCGACCGGCACCGTGCCCAACACACGTTCCAGGGTGAAGGAGCCGCCATAGGTCAGGGGATCCATTCCGCCGGTGAAGTTGATCGGCTTGGGCAAGGATTCCATCAGCAGGAGCTTTTTGATTTCTCCCCGCTTCACGCCGGCCATGTTGCGGCCCCGGTAGACGTCGGCCAATACCAGGGCACCGGTCTCGTGCCGCCGGTCGACGCGGTCGGGAATCACCCGCTCCCGCCGACGGCGAACCAGCGGGCGGGGTTCGTGGCACTCCAGTCCGGCCCCGGTTTCCTCGGCAGAGAGCTCGTGAATCACCTCTGTCCGGCCCGCGTTGTCCATCAGCACGATCTGCCTGCCGAGGGCGGCCATGAACGCCTGTTCCGAGAAGGCCCAAGGGTCGCGGTAGTTGGCGCCGCGGCTGATTGGGCGGGCAAAACCCCGCTCGTCGGGACCTTTGCGGGGATCGACCACGGTGACCACGCCGTCGTGCTCGTTGCGGCCGTGTCCCGGGGAGAAGATCGCCACCACCTTGTTCATATTGGGGATCGGCTTGGCGTCGATCATCACGGTCCCGGGATGCAAGTTCCCGTAGTAGACCATTTGGCCCGTGCCGTCCGGACTGGTGGTCCACAAGTGGTGATAGTCGACCTGGGACCGATCGACGTACTCCCAACGTTGATACAGCACGCGTCCGTCGGGCAGAGGCCAAGGGGTGTTGTCGTGTTCGACGTTTGCAGAGATCGCCCGGACGTTCTTGCCGTCGGCGTTGCAGCGGTGCAGGTTGGCCACCTTGGTCAGCCAGCATTGGACCCAGCGCTTGCAGCGGCTGGAGACGAAGATGATGTCGCCGTCGGGCAGGTAGCTGGGCTCGATGTCGTCGTACGGCCCGTCGGTCAACTGCCGGGTCCCACTGCCGTCGGCATTGATCTCGTAGAGGTGATAGTATTCGGTGCCGCCGGGGCGATAGGAGAAGAGAATCTTCTTGGCGTCGTAATGCACCGCCGGATCGCGGACGCCGCCCTGCGGATCGTCGACCAACACGGTCACCTTACCGGTGTTGAGGTTCTTGCGGCAGAGCTTCCCGCCGCTGCCGTACAGCGGCCGCTGGTCGTCGAACGAGTAGTAACTGAAGTTGGCGTACCAGTGTCCGTCCTTGCCCCGCTGGCGCAAGGCGAACACGATCTCATCCACTCCCGCCATGGGACCCCTGCGGAATTCGGCCAACAGCTCCGGTTGCGGGGGCGCCTCCTGCTTCGGCACCGCTTCTGAGCGTTGGGCACCATGGGCCGCCACAAACGGGAAGCAAGCCAGAAGCAAAACAACAAACCCCGCCCACACAGCAGACCTTCTCATCGGCACACCTCTGGAACAAGCGCCGAGCATAGCGGGCACCGTGTGGTATTATAACGCTGGCCGACTCGAAGCGGCAAGCGGCGGCAGCGCGCGCGTGTCAGGTTTTCCTGGCAGTTGAATGAGTGGCTGGTGGTCAGCCGCAGGCTGCCCCCAGCTCTCTTCTGGGGGGCTCGCTGCGCTCGACCCCAGCCACCCCAAGCACCGAGTCGCCAGGAAAAGTTGCCACACACGCAGCGCAACCCCGCAAGGCTCCGCAGGGGGCTTGCACTTTCGGCAACCCCGGCTATAGTCTTGATAGGAGGCGCTTGCGGGCGCCGAGACTACGTACTGACTGCAATCGGCGCCACCTGTCGCCCCCTCCAGAATTCGGGAGAACCAAGATGAGCGAAAACAACGACAAGAATAAGGAAACGTCGATAGGTCTTTCTCGGCGTCGGTTTCTGCACAGAGCCGCCGGCCTGGGCATCGGGGCCGCGGCTGCCCCGTACATCGTGCCCGCCTCGGCGCTGGGGGCCGAGGGAACGGCTGCACCCAGTAACCGGATCACAATGGGTATCATCGGAACGGGCAACCAAGGCTTCAACGACATGAACGGATTCCTGGGCGACGATCGGGTGCAGATCGTGGCCGTCTGCGACGTCAACCGCGAGAGCCCCGGCTACTGGAGCGGCACCGTCCGCGGGCGGGAGCCCGGCAGACGGCTCGTCGAGGGGCGCTACGCCGCCCGGCGGCGCTCGGGCAAGTACAAGGGCTGCGACACATACGTCGATTTCCGCAAGCTGCTCGCCCGGGATGACGTCGACGCGGTGGAGGTCTGCACGCCCGACCACTGGCACGCCATTCTGGCGATCGCCGCCTGCAAGTCGGGCAAGGACGTCTACTGCCAGAAGCCGCTCTCGCTGACGGTGGTCGATGGCCGGGCGATGGCCAAAACGGTCGAGCGATACGGGGTGGTCTTCCAGACCGGCAGCCAGCAGCGGAGTGACGCGAACTTTCGCCGGGCGTGCGAACTGGTCCGCAACGGGCGGATCGGCCAGTTGAAGGTGGTCAAGTGTGGTCTGCCGGGCGGGCGGCCCGACTACGGCAAGACCGGCGACCGCAAGAGGGCCGAGCCGGTGCCCGACGGGTTCGACTACGACTTCTGGCTGGGCCCGGCCCCCAGGGCGCCCTACTGTCCGGCCCGCTGCCACGTCAACTTCCGCTGGATCTACGACTACTCGGGCGGGCAGGTGACCGACTGGGGCGGCCACCATCCGGACTGCGCCCAGTGGGGGATGGGGACCGACCGGACCGGCCCGGCGGAGATCCGCGCCGCCAAGGGCGTCTTCCCGCCCGATCCCGTCTGGAACACCGCCACCGAGTACTACTTCGAGGCGATCTATCCGGGCGGAGTCAAGCTGATCATCTCGAACGGGTTCCGCGGGGGCGTGACGTTCGAGGGCACCGAGGGCTGGGTCTGGGCCAACCGCGGCCGCCACGACGCCCAGCCGAAGTCGATCCTGGACTCCAAGATCGGCCCCGACGAGATCCATCTCTATCGGAGCGACAACCACTACCGCAACTTCATCGACTGCGTAATCTCCCGCAAAGAACCGGCCGCGCCGGCCGAGGTGGCCCACCGTTCGATCACCATCTGCCACCTGGGCAACATCGCCATGCGGCTGGGGATCGACGGATTCAAGTGGGACCCCGACAAGGAACAGATCCTCGACAACGCCGAGGCCGCCAGGATGCTCGGCCGGCCGTATCGGGAGCCGTGGAAGTTGGAAGCATGAGGATGCTTGGCGCACCGGCGCCGGGGGGAATGGAGAGATGAGGCGTTTGATCGCAGTCGGGTGCTTCTTCGCCAGTGTCTGCCTCGTCCGTCTCCTGGCGGCGGATGAGGTCCGGCTTACGCCGAAGACCGTGGTCCGCTTTGCCACGCTGGAAGAGGCCGCCAAGCTCCTGGGCACGCGGGACGAGTTCGTCAGCCGAATGAGCCCGTTCGATCGGGCCGTCCGCATGAAGACCGATCGGCCCGTCTCGGAAGAGCAGCTCCTCAAGTCCGTGGCCGGCTGCGCGCGTGCCTGGGAGGCCGAGGAGACGGACCGGTTAAGACGCGCGATCAGCGCGCTCAGCCCCAAGCTGAGCCGGTTGAAACTGAACTTTCCGAAGAGGATCTTGATGATCAAGACGGCAGGTGCAGAATCGGGAGCTGCCCATACGCGCATGGACGCGGTGGTTCTGCCGCAGCGAATGGTCAGCAATCCTCGGCAAAGCTGGGAACGACTTCTGGCTCACGAGCTGCTGCACGTCCTGACGCGGCATAACCCGGAGCTGCGCAGATCGCTCTATGCCGTGATTGGATTCCACCGGTGCAACGAGATCGAGTTGCCTGAGCAGTTGAAGGCCCGCAAGATCACCAATCCGGATGCCCCTTGGAACGATTCCTACATCACTGTTTCTGTGGACGGAAAGCCGACCCCCGTCGTTCCCATCCTGTTCTCGAGGGAGGAGAAGTACGATCCCCGGAAGGGCGGAGGGCTGTTTCGCTACTTGAACTTTCGGCTGCTGGCGATTGACCGAAGCGATGGCCGGTGGAAACCGAAGTACCGCGACGGGGAGCCGGTCTTGCTGGACGTGGGGCAGGTGTCGGGCTTCCACGAGCAAGTGGGCAGGAACACCGGCTATATTATCCATCCTGAGGAGATCATCGCCGAGAATTTCGCCCTGCTGGTGATCGGTAAGGAGAGCCTGCCCTCACCGGAGATCATCCGCAAGATGCAGCAGGTCCTTTCCTGCAAGCGACCCGAGGCGAACGAAACGTTTGCGCCCGGAATGCCCTGATGCTTGCCAGGACGGCGGGACGGCGGTATATTGTCGTGCGGTCCGGGGCGGTGCCGTCCCGCAGAAAAACACCCATCTTGAGGAGGTCTTGCCATGCGACGTAGAACAACGAAAACGGCCGTGACGATTGCCTGCCTGTTGGGAACTTATTTGTCGCTTGCAGCCCTGGCCGACACTGCGGCTCGGGCCGCCGAGTTCCGCCGGCTGCCGGTTGAGCAGTATCGCGACAAGATGGCCGGCGGGTGGATCGGGCAGATGGCCGGGGTCGGCTGGGGTGGGCCGACGGAGTTTCGATGGAAGGGAGAGATCATCCCCGAAGACAAGCTGCCCAAGTGGCGGCCCCCCATGATCAACCAGTTCCACCAAGACGACATCTACGTGGAGATGACGTTCCTCCGCACGCTGGAACTTTACGGCTGGAACGTTTCCATCCGTCAGGCGGGAATCGACTTTGCCAACAGCGGCTATCCGCTCTGGCACGCCAACCGCGCCGGGCGCGACAACCTGCGGGCCGGCGTCGCCCCGCCCGACTCGGGACATCCCAAGTTCAACAAGCACGCCGACGACATCGACTACCAGATCGAGGCCGACTACTCGGGCCTGATCGCGCCGGGCATGCCCGGCGTGGTGATCGAGCTGGGCGAGAAGTTCGGCCGGCTGATGAACTACGGCGACGGGCTCTACGGCGGCCAGTTCGTGGGGGGGATGTACGCCGAGGCCTTCTTCGAGGACGATCCCGTGGCGATCGTCAAGGCCGCCCTGAAGTGCATCCCCTCGAAAAGCCAATACGCCGAATGTATCCGCGACGTGCTTGCGTGGTACCGGCAGAATCCCGACGACTGGGAGAAGACCTGGGAATTGATCAACAAGAAGTACCATCTCAACCCCGACTACCGCCGCTTCTCCTGTAGCGGTCCGAAGGGCGAATTCAACATCGACGCCAAGATCAACGGGGCCTACATCGTGATGGGGATGATCTACGGCAAGCGCGACCCGGATCAGACTATCATCATTTCCACCCGCTGCGGGCAGGATTCCGACTGCAATCCGTCGAACTCCGGCGGCGTGTTGTTCACAACCATTGGGAAGTCGAAGCTGCCCGAGCGATTCACCTCCGCGCTGGACCCCAAAGGAGTCTTCAGCCACACGGCCTACAACTTCCCCCAACTGGTCGAGGTCTGCGAGAAGCTCACCCGGCAGGCGGTGGTTCGCTGCGGTGGGAAGATCGAAAAGCGGGCCGACGGCGGCGAGGTGTTCGTGATTCCCGTCAAGCGGCCCAAGCCCAGCGGACTGGAGCAGTGCTGGGAGCCCGGTCCGCCGGCCGGCGGCAAGTTCAGCAAAGCGGAAATGAAGAAGATCACGGCGGGCTCGAAGAAGAAATAGCCGCAACGGCAGATCGGCCGCATGGCCCCGGGAGAACAGTCACTCCAGGACGTGCGAGCCAATCTTGACGCTTTTCAGGGGTCCGAGCAGTGTGGTGCAATCCTATTCCATGCATCCTCGAATGTTACTACCAGTTGGCAGCCCTGTGTGGCAAGAAGGTCCACGATGTCCGGCACGTCGAAGTCCTTTGGATTACGATTGGCGAAGATCTTTGGCTCAGTCGGCGGCCCAGTGGCGGCGTGATCCATGACCGACGCCAGCACAATCCCGTCCTGCAAAGAGAGTCCGAAGCCCGACGCGTAGTCCCCTGCCGCCGCGAAGACCACGGAAGTCACGGGAACGATTGTGGCGACCCTCAGCACACGATCAACGGTGCTTTGGAGTTTCATCAGCTCGTGGCCTTCAAGGCTGGCCAGCTTTCCCGTCACGGCACGAATTTCGGTAACGAGGCTCGCGTGGGTCGCGGAGCGTTCGAGTTGCCTCACCTGCTCGCTCATGCTGGTGTGGATTTGTCTCCTGATCCGGGACCGATGTGCAATAGTCGAGAAAGGTTCGTCGATGGCGAACGATGGCACAACCAGGGTTATCCCCCCTCGCTCCGCAGCAACCAGGACGTTCCCCGCGCTCGCGCGTTCCTCCTGCTCAAGCGTCAGCTCCAGTATGAAGTTCGATTCAGCGTAGACAATCATGACCGAGCTTCCGCCACCACCCTGCCCCGGCGCACGGCGGAGGTGAACCCGGCGCGTTCCAAGGAAAGCTCCGGTTCACCCTCAGCCTGGCCACTCGGACTTGTCAACTCTTGGATCCATGACGACACGAGGAGTTCAAGCTGAGAGTTGAACAGCCGGCCCGATGTTGTTGGCTCGACCGAATACCGCTCCAAGACCGTGGACATGGGAAAACTCAGATCGGGTTCGGCGTCGATCGCGTCCCGCTTCGCCGGCCCCCAGAGGTAGCCGATATCTTGCGAAACCAGCAGAAAGTAATCCACCGGGGCAACGATGCCATGGGCGAACAGGTTGCGGCGAATCATCGTCGCCTCAGGGCGATCGAGTTTTGGACGGTTCTTCACCTCAATGGCGGCAACCGGCCTGTCGCGCGGATCGACGACCAATAAGTCTGTTGCAAAAGGCATTTGCGCCCTCCAGCAGAAGAAGAACGTATTGTATCAGAGCTGCCGACCGATGCGGACCTAACCGCTGGTCGTCACCACTGAGTAGACCGACACAGTAAGTAGCATATGCTGTCCATCTAGCGTTGACTCGAAGCCTGTAGTCCGGACAACAACCATATTCGTCGGCCTTCGCACTCTCTCTATTATACCTGTTTCCGCCG
>CAZUAM010000051.1:0-18496 GCA_964618095.1 uncultured Planctomycetaceae bacterium
GACCGACCCGTCGCAGAGCACGACGTTGAAGCCGGCGGAATGCGCGCTGCCGAACTCCGTGCGACATCCGCCGACCCCGGGGGTGTCTTGCAAGGGCCTGTGTGTCGCCCAGCAGTTGACGTCGTAGTCGTAGCCGGTGTCCCAACCCTGATCGTTATCGCACGCGCTGCCGTCATAGTAGCTGTCCGGGTTGAGATACCGTTCACCCGCCAGATAAGTCTTGCTGGTGCCGTCTGGGATTTCGGAGAGCCTGATTTCGCTGCGGCGGAAGATCACGCCGGTGGCGTCGTTAGAGGTGCCGGGCAGGGCTTCCCAGGCGGAATTCGGGGCCTGGTCTCCTCCCGCGAGCGTCTGCGAATACCCGCTGGGAAAATTCGGATTCACCTCGGTGTTGCCGTCGCCGACAGAGGCCCCGTAGTCGCTTCTGCCGATGACGCGGGGGCGATTGACGTTCACATAGGGGCTTCCGTGGGTGTAGGGATAGGCGATGGCCGGGCGACGGCTGGGGCAATGAAACAGCCCCACGGGGGTTTCCAATCGCCGCCCGCCCAGCGATCTGTTCCCGCCGCTACCCATCTCATAGAGGTCTCCCAGCTCCAGGAAGGGAAGGATATTGAAGTGCCAACTGCCGGGCTGGCGCTTGCCGGCCCCCCGATCCGGATCGCCGGCCCAATTCCATCCCCAGCCCCCGGTGGGGAAAAAACCGTACACCTCCACGTGGTTGGAAGCCGCCAGCCCCATCTGTTTCAGATGGTTCTGACAATGAAGGATTCGGGCCGCCTCGCGGGCCGCCTGCACGGCCGGCAACAGCAGGGCAATCAAGATACCAATGATCGCGATGACCACCAGCAGCTCAATCAGAGTGAAACCTCGATTCGATCTGCTCATGTCTGCGCCTCCATCAAGCCGTTGGACCAGCCGACACACTGTACGAGTCATGGGAGCCCTGATTATACCCAAGACTATCCGGCCCGGAAACCCCGGCAGAAGAGTCCGGCGCTCGTCCACTCTTTCCTCTAAGGGCACCGCTGGCAGCCGGCATGGCCTCGGAACTCAGAAGCCGGGCAAATGCTGCCGGCCGCTGGCTCCCCACGTGCAAACGCCAGCATTCCTCAATCCGCCCAAGATACAGACTCGATCAGAACTGGCTCTGATCGACGGGTCTGCCGTCCCGGCGGCTGCCCAGTCGCCGGTGGATCTCGAGGTTAATGCTGTAGCCTATCATGTGGACCGACCCGTCGCAGAGCACGACGTTGAAGCCGGCGGAATGCGCGCTGCCGAAGATTTCGCTACAGCCGCCGTTATCGGCGTAGCCGGGCGTATCCTGGAGCGGCTTCCTGCTGGACCAGACGTTGACATCGAAGTCGTAGCCCATGTTCCAACCCTGATCGTCGTCGCATGCACTGCCAGGCAGGTAGGCGTCGGGGTTGAGGTAGCGTTCGCCGATCAGGTAGGTGTGGCTCAGCCCATCGCCGATCTCGGCCTGCCGGACCTCGCTGCGGATGAAGATCACGCCGTTGAGGACCTGAGGCCCGTCGCCCCAGTCTTGGCTGTCGCCCTGTGAGAGGCTGGAGGGCCCGTCAATAATGTACCCCGTCGTGTCTCCAGCAGAGCCTCCGTAATCGGTGCGTCCGATTACACTTGGGCGAGTGATGTTGTAGTAGGGTGAGCCGTGGATGTACGGATAGGCGACCGCCGGGCGGCGGCTGGGGCAGTGGTACAAGCCGATGGGCGTCGAGGTGGCCTTGGACATCAGGTTCCGCTTTCTTGACGGCGATTCGCCTGCCCCCAAGTCGTGCAAGTCCTGGAGTTCGAGGTACGGCAGGAGAACGTAGGCCCAGCCCCCGGGCTGGCGCTTGCCGGACCCCCGATCCGGATCGCCGGCCCAGCGCCATCCCCAGCCGCCGGTGGGAAAGGACCCGTGCACGTCTAGGTGGTTGTGCGCCGCCAGGCCCATCTGCTTCAGGTGGTTCTGACAATGGGTGATTCGGGCCGCCTCGCGGGCCGCCTGCACGGCCGGCAGCAAGAGGGCAATCAAGATCCCGATGATGGCAATCACCACCAGCAGCTCAATCAGAGTAAAACCTTTCCGATTCGATCTGCCCATCTCAACCTCCCCGAATATGTGGTGCAATACAAGCCCGCGCTACCCTACGAACCACAATCGTAATTATACCGAAAACTGCCCAGCCCGCAAATGCCTGACCGAAGCGCCCGGTCCTCGTCGACTTCTTTCCCCCGACCCCCACCGCCGACCGGCGGTCAGCGGCCGGCTGGCCGGACCATGTCCCCACTTCAGGGGGGCACGGCAGCGCGAACTCTCCGGCATCCGCCGGCCCCAGCCGGTCAGAGTATGGGTCAAACACGTAAGCCAACACCGCTGCGCGCGTGCAAGCACCCACCCTGCGAAATCTTGAACCGATTCTCCCGGCGCTGCTAAACCTCCAGCTTCCAGGGCAGTCGGTATCTCTTGGTCACCAGGGCGTCGGCCTGGTCGTCGGCGATCACCCGCTCTTTGTCGGCGTCCCAACGGATCTTGCGGCCGACCTTCCAGGCGATGTTCATCAGGTGGCCCGGGTTGGTGGCGCGGTGGCCGAATTCCACGTCCGAGGGCGGCCGCTTCCGGCTGCGGATGCAGTCGAGAAACACCTCCGCGTGGGCCTGAAGACTTTCGATGTGGATGTTGGTCGTAAAGGCGTTGCGGACCGTTTCCTCCCTACCGGGCTTATCGCGCTCGGGAGTGATTGTATATCCACTGCGGTCGAGGATCATCGAGGCCTCGGTGCCGAAGAAACACTTGCTGTGCGAGCGCTGCTCCCGCCGGCAGCCGCCGCGGAACGTGTACTGGAGCAGAAAACCCTTCTTGGCCACCGGGCCGGGACCGTACTCGCAGATCCCCGAGAACGTATCGGGCCACTGGATGTTGGTCTTCTCGTAGCACATGAATCCGCCCATGGCGGTTGCCGCAACGGGAGCGGTTACGCCCATGCACCAGTGGACTATGTCGTAGTGGTGCACCGCCCAATCAAGCTGCCATCCGCCGGCGTAGTCGAACCACCAGTAGTGCTGCGCGTAGCGGTTGGGATTGTACGGCACCTTGGGCGAGGGGCCCAGCCAGAAATTCCAATCGAGCTCCTTCGGCGGATCACCGTCGGGCGGGTTGCCGGGGCCGGGATACATGTAGTCCATGTCCCAGACCTTCACCTCCGAGATCTCGCCCAGCCGCCCGGAGCGGATCACCTCGGCGGCCTGGATGTAATGCGGCCAGCTCTTTTGCTGGGTGCCGAGCTGGACGACTCGCTTGTACTTCCGCGCGGCGCGGACGGCGGCCCGGCCTTCGCCGATCGACGTGCCCAGCGGCTTCTCCACGTAGACGTCCTTGCCCGCCCGGCAGGCGTCGATCGTCGGCAGCACGTGCCAGTGGCCGTTGGTGGCCACGATCACCGCGTCGATCTCCCGGTTGGCCAGCAGGTCGCGATAGTCGTGGTAGGTGAGGACTTTTTCTCCGCCGGCCTGCTGGCGGGCCTGGGCCATGCGGGTTTGGTGCAGGTCGCAGACGGCCACTACCCGAGTGCCGGGACAACGCATGTGGGCGGTCATGACCGCCCTGCCCTCTCCGCCGCAGCCGATCAGCCCCAGGTTGACCAGCTCGTTGGGGCCGGGTTTGGCCGGGGCACCGGCGGCGTAGATTTGGCCCCCTGTCCAAGCAGTGGCCGCAGTGGCGGCCGTCGTGCCGAGGAACTGTCGTCTAGTCGATTTGGAGCTCATTGGAATATCTCCAAGGGTGAGATGGGAGAAGGAAGAATGCCCTCTGCGTTATGGCCGCTAAGCCGCAAGCGGCTATTGTCCGATGACGGTGACCATCACGTGCCAGCCGCCTCCGCCGCTGAGCACGCCCGGCTTCTTCTGCCCGGTGTCCAGCGGCCCGATCTCGCCGGCACAGTAGCAGCCGAACAGCGGCAGCTTCTTCCCCAGCGACTGGTGGAAGGCGGCCAGCTCGTCTTCGATCTTGTTGAGTTTCCCCTTGCGGCCGGCACAGTCGAAGGCCAATGCCGCGATCCGCCTGCCCTTCAGCTCGGCCACGGCCGCGGCGGCGGCCTCCCGGGCCGTGCTGATTACCCGGTCGTTGTCTTTGGCCTGGCGACCGGCCATCGCGACCTTCAGCCCGCCCGAAAGCATCAACGCCACGGCGCTGTCTTCGTAGAGCCGGCCCCGGTAGTAAACGAACGTCTGCCCGGCGTTCTTGTTCACGCATCCGCCGGTGATCGGAAACGGCCCGCCGACGACCTGCTGGGCGCCCTCCACCAGGTACTGGTTCTTGGGGGAATGGGCGTCGGCGATCAGGATCAGCAGCCGATCCTCCTGCGTCCGGTGGAGCTTCTTCACTAGCTTGGCCCCGGCGGCCCGAAGACGGGTCTCGATCTGCTGCTGGTGCTTTTCAAAGACGAGTTTCGAGGTGCCCATGTCGGTAACCAACGCGGCAGCCACCGAAACGCCGTCCCCGCCGATCCCCAGCAACGATACCGAATCGAAGTCGGAGCTGCCCGTCTGCGTGAACGACCCGTAGGTGGCCCCGCCCAGCACGATATAGGCGGGCAGAACGGAGCAGATCCCTTCCAGCACCTTCTGCTTGTACTCCCTGTCCTCAAAGCATTCGGAGACCACGACGGCCCTCAGCGGCACCCCGGCCATGGCCTTCTTGAGCGCCTCGCCGGCGGCCCGTCCCGCAGCCCCCGGTTCCTCAGCGTCGTCCTCCACCATCACGGCCTGGATGACGACTTTGCCGCCGGCCTTGGCCGGCGGGCTCGTCCAGTTCTGGTCTGTGGCGACACGTTCTCCTGCGGCCGGCGCCGCGGCCGCCGCGGCCAGCGCCCACGCCAAGGTCCACGTCGTCAGCCGACGGACGCTCCAATCAGACATGCTGGAATCCTCCTAGTATTTCGAGGAACACAAACCCCATTGGAGCTTATTGTCCAACGGCGGTTCTTTGCCCCATGTCGCACCCGCCCAGCGGCTCCACGCCAAGCGGTTTCGCTGCCAGGGCCAGAGTCCGGCCGCCTGGCCCCAATCGCGGATCCCCGTGCCGTCCGGGTCGTGGACCAGCACCGACATGCAGAACTCGCGGCCCTCGCTGGGCCGGATCTGCCCACGCATCGGGCTGAAGGGAATGCCGCACTCGTAGTAGGTCGTGGTGCCGCTTCGGCTCACGGCCACCTGGGCCTTCTCATACTTCAGCCGCTCCAGGCGACGCGATTTGGCGCCCTCGGCCAGGTTCATCCCCGGCGCGGCCAACTGAAAACACCTCCCGGAATTCCCCCCGCCGGCCGAGACAAAGAGGAACTCGAATCGGGTCGCCTGCTGGTCGGGGGATGTGCCGGTCTTGCCGTCTTGCGGTGAGATGGCAATCTGCACGGCGTCGAACCGGCTGGCTGCCGGCTCTTCGGGGTATCCGATCAGCTTCTCCTCTTCGACCGCCACCAAGATCGAGAACTGGCGGCGGTTCCAGTAGGTGCTGATGATCGTCTTCTTACCACCGCTGGTGAAGGTGACCGGAATCGCGTCCTTCCACTCGCCCGGATCGCCGTCGATGGTCGGCTTGAAGTAGGGGGCACTGGCACAGGCGACATCCTGCTTGCGGACCACGGTCACGCCGGCCCCGCTGGCGGAGATCTCGACCGGGTACGAGTTGGACTTGAGGTTGAGGCCCCGCTCCACGGTAAACGGCACGCGCTTCGTCTCGCCCGGCCGCAGCGATACGTCCCGCTTGGCCGGCGCGATCTGCCAGCCGTCCGGCCCGTTCGCGCTCAGCGACCCCTGGTAAGGCACATCCAGAAGGTTTTTGATTTGGACGTGCATCAGCGGCTGCGTGGAAGGCGGCACGGTGAAGCTCTCCACCCGCAGCGCGACCGGTTCTACCTGCGCCGCACTGTTAGCAGACGCGGCCACTACATGGCCGGGACCGCACAGCAGGACCGTCAACCAGATCCCCGGCACTCGCGCGACCCCAGACTTAGCCATCCCCAACGACTTCACGCCAGACCCTCCTACAGAGCCCCTATTTTGCGCCACCCGTACCCGGCAGTCAAGGATCGGGCCCCGGTGGTTTGTGGCGAGTCTTCCCGGCGGATGCTCGGGGTGGCTAGGACGCTGAGCCACCGGCTGCCTCCAGAATGGGTTTTTGTGGGCTTGCGGCGTTCGTCCCCAACCCCGAGCACGGAGTTGCCAGGGAATCACCGAGCGCATCCCCCCGCATGGACGGTCGCAGTGGGCCGGCACGACGGCGCGCCGGAAGCCGGCTCCGTTCTCGCTCTGCTCCTTGCTGCCAGGCCTGTGATTTGTTAGGTTCCAGCTTTTCGTCAGGGGGCGTGAAGGAACAAGTCTGCATTGTACAAGATAGCTCGGCCCGGAAGGGTGGGGTTTCTGGAATGCCGACCTGTCCAAGCCAACCCCGCCCTTTCGGGCGCGGCTATCGACCGATGCACAAAATGGGAACTTGATCTTGGACAAGTCCTCAGTTGCAGCCCCGATACCTCGAACAGAAACTTGTTACCCGCCGCGATTGCCCGGCGAGCTCCCGCGCCTGTTTGACGGCTGTATAACCCTCCAGCGAACGGATCCGACGCTATGTTGAAGAGACTGGTGGTGCCGCTGGCAGTTGTGATTGTCCTTTGCGGGCTGTCGGCCCAGGCGGCCGGTGCGACCGACGTGCAGACAAGTGCCGCCGAGCAAAAAATCACGATCGGCAGTACCGATCTCGCAATCATCGCCTTCTATTTGGTCGGCATCGTGGCTCTGGGCTGCTGGGCGGGGCTGAGGAAGAAAAGGAAGGCCGAGGGGAGCGACTACTTTCTGGCGGGCAAGTCGCTCCGGTGGCCGATGATCGGCCTGGCCCTGTTTGCCACCAACATCTCCACCATCCACCTGGTCAGCTTCGCCCAGAACGGCTACACCTCGGGACTCACCTACGGCAACTTCGAGTGGATGGCCGCCTTCACGCTCGTGATTCTCTCCCTCTTCTTCGCCCCGTTTTACCTGCGATCCAAGGTCCCCACGCTCCCCGACTTCATGCAGAAGCGATTCAGCCGCGGAAGCCGCGATTACCTGGCGATCCTCTCCATCTTCTCGGCCATTGTCGTCCACATCGGCTTCTCGCTGCACACCGGGGCGATCGTCCTGGAGGGCACCGTCTTGCAGTCCCTGGGCATCCCGCAACCCGAAAACTACCACGGTCTGACCATCCTCGTGATGTGCGGCGTTACCGCCATCTACACCATCGTGGGCGGACTTCTGGCCGTCGTCGTCACCGAATCGATCCAGACCGTCGTCCTGCTGGTCGGCTCCTTCTGCATCACGCTGATCGGCTTCCACATGATCGGCGGGTGGAGCGAGCTGAAGGCCAGCGTCCATCCCGTCAATCTGTCCATGTTGCGGGCCGGCAACGATCCCACGGGGATCACCTGGTACGCCGTCTTTTTGGGCTACCCCGTGCTCGGCGTTTGGTATTGGTGTACCGATCAGACGATCGTGCAACGCGTGCTCGGCGCCAAGGACGAGAACCATGCGCGGATCGGGCCGCTGTTTGCCGGCTTCATCAAGATCCTCCCCGTCTTCCTCTTTGTCTTGCCGGGCGTGGTGTGCCTCGGGCTGGTCAACAAGGGCGTGGACCACGGCGGAATTGCCCCGCTGCCCGTCCGGCTCGACGGCACCCCCATGACCGAGCGGGCCTACACCCACATGATCAAGACGATGCTCTGGCCCGGCATGCAGGGCGTGGTGATTGCCGCCATGCTGGCCGCGCTGATGAGCACGGTCTCAGGCGCGCTCAACTCCATCGCCACGCTGTGCAGTTACGATATCTACAAACGGTTCAAGCCCCAGGCCAACGACCGCCAATTGGTGCGCGTGGGGCGGATCGCCACCTTCGTGGCCATGTGTGTCGCCGTGCTGTGGTCGATGGGAATCGGCAAACTGGGGGAGACTATCTTCCAGGCCATGGTCGACGTCTTCCCCGTGGTGGCCCCGCCCACCGCGGCCGTCTTTCTCTGGGGCATCTTCTGGCGACGAACGTCCTCGGCCGCCGCGCTGTGGACCCTGATCGGCGGCTCGGTCCTCGGCCTGATCATCTACGCCCTGAAGATGCTCGACGGTTTCGGCGTGATCGTGCTGGCCGATATCTCCTCCCGCCTGGCCTCGTTCCTGGCCGTCAACAGCCTCTTCATGGCGTTCATCCTCTTCGTGGCCGAGTCGTTGTTCATCTGCCTGGTCTCGCTGGCCTGGCCCCACCGCCATACCGCCGAAAGTGAGGCACTCGTCTGGAGGTCGCCCCTGGACGCCCTGCGCGGCGAGAACGCCTGGCGCGGACTGCTGGACTATCGAGTCATGGCCGCCGTGCTGGTGCTGGTCATGGCCGGCCTCTACTGGGCGTTTTCCAGCTCCGTCACCTATTATCCCATCAGTGGAAAGGTGACCCTCGACGGCCGGCCGGCCCTCGGCGTCGACGTGTTCCTCGACACCGACGACCGCACCCTGTGCGAGAAGCTGTCTGTGGGGGTCGACGGGACGTACCTCTTCGCCACGGCCCAGCGGGCCGGCGGCGCCCCGGCCGGCACCCAGTATCGCATCCGCGTCGTCCCCGCCAGGGACTTCCTCGTCCGGCTCAAAGACGATCGCTCCGCCAAGCTGGAAGAGGTCCTCGCCGCCGTGCCGGCCGGTACCCGACTCGAAGACCGCACCGAGAACGGCAAGAGAGTCTTCGTCTTCAGCACCCAACCCAAGCAGACAACCGTCGTTGTCGATCCCGACGTCCGCGTCGCCGTGTGGCGCGCCGCCGACGTTCCCCAAGAATACCGAAGTCACCAGACCTCCGGGCTGAGTTGGGTCGTCCAGCCCGGCGAGAACTACGTCGATCTGCCCTTGAAAACGCGCGGCGGGTAGGGCTCGGTCAAGGCGGAAATGACGGGGGGGTGCCAGTGGCGGCTTGCCCGCCGCTGAGGCTTCGGGCGCAGACAAGCTACCCCCGGCAACCGTCATTTCAAGATGGACGGAGCACGGGGGCCTCCCGGGAGTGACATCCGGCCGGCGGTCGCCGTAGCGTGCCCACGCCCGGCTATTTCGACCGCAGCGCCGCCAGCGACTTCTCGTAGAACTCCTGCTCCGCCTTCAGCCCGTTGGCCTTGCAGAAGGCGATCAGCTTCTCGAACCGTTTCTGCGGATCGGCGCCGGTGGCGTGGCAGAGCTTGGCCAGGCAATGCGGGCAGAGCGCCAGCGGGCGGCGGTCCGATTCGGCCCGGTGGTTGCTCCCGCACATGTTGCACTCGTACAGCGTGCAGTGCATCATCGAGAACATGTGGCCGGTCTCGTGCGTGGCCGTCTTGATCGTCCGCCGCAGACAGAGGCGGAAGGCCTGGCCGCTTTCCCGCGGGTCGCCGTTGCGATAGATCGACCAGACGCCCACCCTCTCCCGCAGCGAGGCCTGGCCGAAGACGAAGTTCCACCCCTCGCCCGGCCAGAGGTCCGAGGTGGTAAACGCGATCAGCACGCAGGCGTCCTTGGGCAGCCGCGGCCGCAGCACGTCGTGGAGGACGTAGGTGGACAGAATCTGCTTGTCACCCCAAGTGGGGTGCGTGCGCCGGGCCTTTTCGGGAATCAGCTCAAGCGGCAGCTCCTTTCGGATCTTCACCGGCAGGTCGAAGTAGATGCCCAGAAACTCGGCCGTGCGGTTGATGATCTTCCGCTGGGTGCGGTTGAAATCGCCCAGCGGCTGGACGTAGATCACCCTTCGTCGCTTGTCGGGCTTGGTGGGCCGGCCGCCGACGTACTGGCGATAGGTCTGGCCCGGCTCGGGATGCACGGCCAGCCAGTCTCCGGGCCGCGGCTTGCCCAGCTTCTGATGCAGCGGCAGCAGCTTTCTGAACTGCGCGGGCAACTCCGGCTGCTGAGCAGGACCCCTGCTCGCCCACGCGACCACCACCACCACACAGCAGGCGACCAACAGCAGCGGAAGGAGTTTCCTCAGCATGGCGCTCGATCCCCTCGGCGTGATATCTGCACGGGTCTTGTCCTGCTTATTCTACCGCGGTTCCGGGACGAGGTCGATGACGAGAAGCTCCGGCCGGCAGAGGAAGCGGAGTCGCGGGGCGCCCCCCCGCTCCATGCCCACGCCCCGGGAGACCAGCAGTTGGCCTCCGCCGGGCAGGTCGGTCAGCCCGGCCGCCCAACTCCGCGGCACGGCCGAAAGGGTGATCAGCGGCCCGACCAGCGGCAGCCGAACCTGGCCGCCGTGGGTATGGCCGGCCAGCAGAAGATCGGCCTCGATCCGACCCAGGGCGAAATTGGGCGCGTGCCCCAAGACCAGGTGGAAACGGTCCGCCTCGGGGGCGTCTACCTGAAGCGACCGACTGAACGAATCGCGTCTGGCCAGGCAGGTCAGTTGGATCCCGGCCACCGCGAACGATTTGGTAGATGAAACCGGGACGACGGGCGTGCCCCGGAACATCTCCGGCCAATCGTCCGCATCGACGTTCCCCTGCACGGCAAACACGCGGCCCGGCCCGGGGAGGTCCAATCGGCGAAGAAACGCGTTCAGTTGGGCGTAGAGTTCTTGCCGCTGCGGTCCGCCGGCCTGAATGTAGTCGCCGGCCAGCAGCAGCAGATCGGGCTTCTGCTGCAATGCTCGCCGGAGCACGTCGCGCTCGTAGCGGCCAATTCGATCGGTCTGGAGATCGGCCAGGACGACAATGCGGATCGGGCACCGGATCTTTTCGTTACGGATCTCGCGGTGCGAGACCTCGAGCCAGGTCGGCTCGATCAGGAAGGCATCGACGGCCACGATCAAGATCAGGGCTGCGCCTACGGCGGAGGTGACGGCGAGGATCTTGCGGGTTGGCCACCACAGAACAGCCGATCCGGCCAGCAGGACGGCCCCGTGGAGAAACACCCCCCAGGCCGCCAGGCGGAAGACGCCGAAATCGTCCTCCCCCAGCGCCAGGGCCAGCAGCAAGGCCACGATCGCGACACACGCCGTGCCCGCGCACCAAGCCCGCACGCTCTTCTTGCGTACCGTCAAAGCCAGCGCCGCCAGATCGACGGCGGCCATGATGAGGTTGTAGAGAATTGTCACGTCACAGGGAAACTGGCAGTGGGCAGCCTAGGCTCGGCTGGAAGACAGCCTCAGTGCTCCCAACTCGTGCCCAAGCTCTGCTTGGGCACGCATTTCTGGGAAGCTTTGCTTCCCGAATGAGCGAAGCAGAGCTTCGTACAATCTGGTTCCCAAGCCGGAGCTTGAGAACCAGATGGAGACGCCCGGGGGGTCGTCACTTCGCGATCAGGTCCGCTTTGAACTCCGACAGCCGGCCGTTGATCTGCCAGATCCGCAGGTTCATGTTCGGGCGATGCCCCAGCAGGGTATCCATGTCTTCGTTGAGTTCCCGAAGTTCCGCGGAGGTGATCGTAACCGGCCGGTGCAACAAGCGCACCCGGCCGATCGGCAGGCCGGGGAAGCGGCTCAACAGCCGGGGCGTGAGGATCAACAGCCTGATCGAGGTGTCGCCTTCCTCGGCCCGGGTAATCCGCAGCGGGTAGTAGACGCAATCGGAGGCGAAGCGATACTGGATCGCGTCGTTGGTCACCGTTTCCTTGCCCAATTCGACCACGTCGAAGACGAACCACTTGTAGTTGTCGGCGAGGTATTCGGCGATGGCCTCGGCCAGCGGCGCCGGGATTTGCGGATTATCGACACCGGCCTTCTCCAGGTACTCCGTGACCCAGCGGATGAACCCCCGGCGGTCCAGCACCTTGGCGACCGAGATGTCGTGGGGGCCGATCTTCTTGTGGAAGGTGATTTCGCCGGCGGGCCGGCGGCCGGCGCCCTTGGCGCCCCCCCTTTCGTACCCCCGTGCCATCGGCGGGGGGAGTTTCCGATTGATCAACTCGGTGGCCTTCCGGAAGACCTCCACGTCGCCCTTGTTGACCTTCGGTTCCGCGGGCAGGGGAATCACCTCCAGCACCTTGGTCGGCTCGGAGGCCCTCAGGTCGGTCGAGAGGAGCAGGATCTCCTCGCGGCCGTTGAAGGCGATCATCGCCCGCTGGTTCGGCTCGAAGATCCGCACGCCCGGTTTGTAAGGGATCGACCCCCGATCGGCCAGCGCGGTCGAGGCCGCCAGCACGATCCCCAACACGAGCAGACTGACTGTGTGTCTCATTTCTTCTCCTCCGGTTATTGACGAAGTAAACCCTGTCCCACTCGGCAAACAGGTTCAGTCAGATTGCATTCCAGCCCTCTCGCCGATCGAGACCAGCCTCAATACCACGTCGTGACCACGTCCTTCCGGAATCCCGCCAGCCGGCCCTTGATCTCCCACATCCGCAACAGCATCGACGACTTCTTCCCCAACAGCCCGTAGATGTCCTTGTCGAGGTACCGCAGCTCGTCGGGGGTGATCGTCACCGGCGGGTGCATCAAGCGGGCCCGGGCGGGAAGCCGTTCGGGAATCTTCACCAGCCTGGGCGAGATCAGCACCAGCCGCACGGTCGTGCTTCCCGTTTCGCTCCGGGTGATCCGCAGCGGGTAGTAGAGAAACCGGGTGTTGAACCGATACTGCACGGCGTCCTTGGTGGCCGTGGTCGTCCCCAGCTCGACCACGTTGAAGGCAAACCACTTGAACCCGTCGCGGAGATACTCCCCGACGACCAGCTTCAACGGCCGCGGAATGGTGGGGTTGTCGACGCCGGATTTCTTCAGGTAGTCTTCCACCCACTCAACGAACCGGCGGGGCTCCAGCACGTGGGTGACCGAGACGTCGTGGGCGCCGATCTTCTTCTGGAGGGTTACCTCACCGGCGGGCGGCGGGGCCTTACCCATGGCAAGCACACCGCCCGCTCCCCCCATCCCGCCGAAACGCATCCCCCTGGCCAACCGTGGCGAAAGCTTCTGGTTGATCAGATCGGTCGCGTTGCGGAAGACCTCCACGTCGCCCTTGGCCACCTTGGGCTCGTTGGGGAAGGGGATCACCTCGAGCACCTTCGTCGGCTCCGACGCCCTCAGGTCGGTCGACAACAGGAGGATCTCCGCCCTGCCGTTGAAGGCGATGACCGCCCGCTGGTTCGGCTCGAAGATCTGCACGTCCGCCTTGAACGGGATGGAGCCGCAATCGGCCCAGGCCACCCGGGCGGCCAACACGGCCCCCACGGCAAGTAGACTGAACGCGCGTTTCATCGTAACGCCCTCCTCGCACGAGTCTTCGATGGTCGCGGACGACTCCTGCCGCCGACCGTCTCACGGCGCAAGGTGCTTTCCTGACAGTTTTTGGTCCGCGCGGCGCTCAGGCCGCCGTGCCGGCGGCCGCTAAACACCCCTGCACCGCCGACAAACACGTTTAGCGGCCGACGGTACGTCGGCCCCTAGCAGCGCCGCATCTGTCAATCTGAGTCCGAACCGAAATGCCACATTTCCGACGGTCGCTCCTGCCGCCGAGGCGATGGGCTTGCTTCCTGTCGGACGCGCGGGCCTCCAATCGAACATTAGACGTGTAGCGGGCCGACTTGGTTCCTCATTCCCCCCGGCGGAGTTACTTTCCTGCCAGCGGATCCCCCTGCTGGTGCATCCAGGCGTCGAGCTGCCTGCGGAGTTCTGCCTTCAGCGGCTCCAGGCCCGGCCGATCGGCCAGGTTGTTTAGCTCAAACGGGTCGCTTTTTACGTCGTACAGCTCCTCGGCGGGCCGCCGCTGGTATGCCTTGGCCCGGGCGGCAGCCGCCGGATCGGTCCGGGCCAGTTCCAGCCAGGACCGCCACAACGGGCCGGGGCCGCTCGGTTTTTTTGCCCCCCTGCCCTGCCCCGCCTTTTTCTTCTTCGCCGCGCCCCGGCCCTCGGTGGTGATGTTCGTGAACCTGCCCTGGTGATTGAAGTTGCGGATGTACTGGTAATGCCCCGTGCGGACGGCCCGGATCGGATACTCCGAGCCGGAGATGATGCCCAGGCTGGTATGCGTGCCGTAGATCACCTCGCGGTGGGAGGTCTTCTCGCCCAAAAGCACGCCGGCGAAGCTGCGGCCGTCGATATCTTTCGGCGGCTTCCCCCCGGCCAGCTCGATCAGCGTCGGCAGCACGTCCACAAACGAGATCATCGCGTCGGTGACCGTGCCCGGCCCGACGTGGCCGGGCCAGCGGGCGATAAACGGCACCCGCAGTCCCGCGTCGTACAGGGTCCACTTGCCGAACGGGAACTGGGAGCCGTGGTCGCTGGCGTAGATCACCAGCGTGTCGTCTTCCAGCTTCAGCCTCCCGAGCATCGCCAGGTAGTCGCCCAGGTCGCGGTCCAGGATTTCCACCGAGTTGTAATAGTCGCGCTGTCTGAGGCGGGTTTCCGGCGTGTCGACCAGATAGGGAGGCAGCTTCAGGGCGGCCGGATCGTGCCCCTCGCCCGGCTTGGGGGCAACCAGCGGCGTGTGCGGATGGTGCGTGGCGATGATCAGGCAGAACGGCCGCTGGCCGGATTTGCGCAGGAACCGCTGCATGGCCTTCTCGCTCCGCGGCATGTACTCGAACGGATAGACGCTCTTGGGCTTGATGTGCGTCTTGCCCGCCAAACCCACGCAGTAGCCGAGCTTGCCGAGGTAACTCGGCAGCGACGTGACGCCCTCCCGGGTCGCACTGTGATTGGGATGGGCGCCGTTTCGGTGCGGGAACAGCCCGGTGTAGAGCATCGAGCGGCTGGGCGTGCACATGGCCGTGGCCGTAAACGCCCGGGTGAATCGCATCCCCTTGCGTGCCAGCCGGTCGATGTTCGGCGTACGGATCGTCTGATTCCCGTAGCAGCCGGCGTACTCGATCCCGTGGTCGTCGGAAAGCACGATCAGGAAGTTGGGTATCTTGCGGGCGACGGCCGGTTCGGCTGCGGGGGCCCAGGGTACCACGAGGAGCAGACAAAAGACGACAGTCAGCCCGGACCATCGGCGGACCTGAGGCATGTGCAGACCCTTCAACGTAGCGAGGAAATGACCTTGAACTGCCTCCCATTATCAGCGACGCGCTACACCGAGGCAAGCCCCGGTGCCCGTTTCACCTCGCGCTCGGCGGGGGCTTGCAGAATCCGGCCCCAGCGCCCACAATGGCCCTCTCTCGGTCGAAAGGAGGCGCTCGATCCCCATAGTCTGAAACCTGCTCGGAAAGGACTGCCCATGAACGGAATCCCCGTACTCCACGCCGAAGGCGACTGCATTGCCCGGGCGTGGGAAAACGCCCTGGTGAGACTGTACGAGTCGGGCTGCGATATCAAGACCCAGTACGACAAGCCGGACGATCCGCCCAGCAAGGACGCCACCATGATCCTCGTGGTCCGGGACCCACTGGCCGAACCGATGATCCACCGCGACTTTCCCGGCGGGTTCGAGGAACTCCAGGAATACGTGATGGAGGTCTGCGAGGGGATCAAGGACCACTGTGTCCGCGATCCCGGCGACCCCGGCGACACCCGCTGGGAATACACCTACCACCAGCGGCTGTTCGGCTACGAGGTGCCCGGCTTGGAGCCGATCGACCAGATCGAGCACATCTGCCGGCGGCTGGCCGAGACCCCTTATACCCGCCGGGCCCAGGCGGTCACGTGGAAGGTCTGGGAAGACCGCACCTGTTACGATCCTGCGTGTTTACAGAGCATCTGGTGTCGGATCACCCGCCAGGAGGCGAGGGGCGAGGGGCGAGGGGCGAGGGGCGAGGGGCCGGTGCTGAACATGAACGTCCGCTTCCGCAGCAACGACGCCTACAAGGCGGCCTTCATGAACCTCTTCGCCCTGGTGCAGTTGCAGCAGCGGATCGCCGCCCGGATCGGCGAACTCTCAGGCAGCCCGGTCAGGCCCGGCCGCTTCTGCCACATGGCCGACAGTTTCCACATCTACGGCTCCAACCTGGCCGAGTTCGAGGGACGCTTCCTGGGCGCGATCCGGAAGCGGACCTTCGAGCAACGGACCATCCGCTACCAGGACGTCCGCGAGATCATGGAAGAGGCCCGGCCGGCAATCCTGGAAAAGGCCCGGAAGATGGGACGCCGGACTTCTTGAACCGGCGACCGACGGCCGTAGGGCACGGCTGCCAGGCCAGGGGCACGGCGACGTGCTCGATGTGCTCAAAGCGGCGCCGGATCGATCGGCAGTCGTAGACGAAAACCGATCCGTTTGTCCCGGCCGTCAAATCCTTGAACGCCCGCGGAAGCACTACAAAATCCAGTTCCTCCTCCTTGCACAGCGCGATCAGATCCTGCCTGGTCGGTCCGGGTTCGTCAATCGTGGCCCAGTAGAAGCCGGAACAGAAATCCCAGAACACGTCCGGGTCGTACAACTGCCGCATTTCCGTGATCTCAAATTTCCGCACCAGCAACGCCCGCCGCTGGCCTTCCACGGCAGTCCCTCGACTGAACGCCACGCCCGCCGTCTGAGGCCAGGAATAGAAAGACTGAGCGGGGATGCCGAACCAGACGTAGTTTGGCTCCGTCGGCCAATAGACCGACGGGGCCCGGGCCCGCTCCGGCCAGTGCTCGCGAACGAATTGCCGGACAAAACTGACGTCGGCGCGATCTTTGGCGAAGGGGTCCCAGCCGCCGCGCTCCTGCTGGAAGAAGAACACCGCCCCGCTGAAACCGACCCAGACGGCGGCCGCCGCGAGACCTGCTCTCCCAACGTCCTTCGCGGCCGACCAGAGACCGGCAACAAGCAGGATTCCTGCCAGGGCCAGGACCGCGTCGCTGCACATCGAGGGAGCCAGCCAGAGGCTCCAGACGGGACTCGTCTTCCCCGATCCACCCAGGCAGTAATCGGCGGCGTCGATCAGCGATAGCCAGAGCCCGGTCGCAGCCAGGCTTGCCAGTACGCTGGGACACAACCAGTCTGCGTGAACAACCTTACTAGGCCGGTTCCGAGATCGTACGCGGCAGCAAAAGACGACGGCGAACAAGGCCAGCAGGCCCGCCCAGATCGTCAGCGTGGACGCGATCGATTCGACGGCAGCGGTGTTGGACAGCAAGAGGCGGGTGGTAAAGCAGAGGACGAAGGCCGACCCCAGGCGAGCCGCCACCGTACCCTTCTGCCAGAGCCGAAACATCACCAGCACTCCCAGCGGAAGCGCGAGCAGTTGGAGCAGCCAGAGGACACGGTGGGGCTGCCCCTGCAACAGCAAGGCGTACGGATATGCTTCCGCTGCCACCGAGCCCACCACCCCTGCCAGGGCCAGCAAGATCGCCAGACGCATTACGCTGGCGCGGTGGCGATCCAGATACGCGCAGCCGGCGGCTACGACTGCCAGCGAATACGCGATCCACCACCAGTCCATTGCGAACCAGGTCGCCGGGAAGCTGTAGGGGTTCCTGCGTCGCACGATGTCGTGCCACTGCGGATCGATGTATCCCAGCAGGCGGGTTCCCAGCGGCTGGCAGAGCAGGACCACGGTAGCCGCCAGCGCCGTTGTCAACCCGATCGCCAGCAGCTTCCGCCAGGACAATCTTGCCACGCACGCGGAAGCCACCGCCAGCACGAGCCCCCCGACCGCCATCAGTGGATGCAGCGCCATGGCCGCCAGCATCAGGGCCGATGCCCTGACAAATCGCTTTCGCAACAATTGTTCGAGACCCCAAAGCGTCAGCGCAGCCGCAGGCAGTCTCGGCGTCAGAAAGGATTCATGGACGTGGAACACGCCCCAGCCGCCCCAGGGCAGATCCGTTACCGCCAACAGGACCAGCGCTACGTTGCCCGCCGTTCGATCCGGCACCAGGGCGCGGATCAGGCGAATCTCTGCGAAGATCAACAACGCCACGCTGGCCACGTAAACCAGGAAGAACGACCAGCCCAGTCCCAACCAGGACACCAGCGGAGCCAGGAGCACCGAGAACACGGAGTAGCTGTCCTGAGAGCCGTACCGGAAGAAAAGATCCTGGTCAAAGAACCCTTCCCTCGCCCGGTTCATGGCCTGCACGGCGTAGAGCTTGGCGTCATGGGTGATGCCCCAATACGGCCGAACCAGGCAGCGAAGGGCATTCAGGACCAGAAAGAGACACCACTCTTTCTGGGAGACCTGGTCCAACGAGTCCTTCAGGTGACTCCAGAACGCGCGCAGGCTGTCATTCATGGGTACCAGTGAGAAAGGCCGGAGAACCGCACCGCAAGCATCATGAAACCATAGGTTACCGTCGGCCATATCGGCGCGGCCGGAGAGGCAGCCCAACGGGTACGCAAGTGCCGGTTTTGCCGGTTAGCTCGGTTCCGGTATAGCTCGAGCCGGCCCGGCAGGAAGAACCGTCACGTTCCCGAGAAATGTAGCCCAAAAGCCGGCAGCCCCGATACCCGTGAACTAAGCTTGTCGAGGGTACCCTGGCACGGCAACGCCATGTCGTCGCCAGCGGCTGTTTAGCGGGCGGGCTTGCCCCAATACCGTTGAATTAAGGAGGAAGCTGGCGTCAACACAGTGGCACCGGCGTCTCGCCGGTGTGACGGAACTCCTGGCAAAGCTGTTACTT
>CAZUAM010000052.1:0-18479 GCA_964618095.1 uncultured Planctomycetaceae bacterium
GGGGGCTCACTTCGTTCGACCCCAGCCACCCGTTCCCCAGACTTGGAACTACTGAGTCCGGATTCTGGCTGCGAGCGGAATCGGCTGAAGGGCCCGCCTGGAAGCGGTGCCCGTTGGGATACCTGGCGGAGTCCTGGAATCGTGACGGACTCCCGGACCGGTTGACACCCCGTTGTGCATTGGGTACAAGAGAAAATTCGGCCGTCGGCGACTCGCAGACGCCTGGGACGGCTCGCCGACGGTCGGCAGCAGCAACGCGGGTGCTTTCATGGGCAAGGCCAAGGCAAAAAAAAAGACGCCCAAGGCGAAGACGAAGCACCACCCCGGTGGTGCGGGCACCGCAGACGTGGAGTCGGAGATCGCTCAGATCGATCGCGAGCTCTTGAAGCTGTTCCACGAACGGGCGAGGCTGGTCCTGAAGAGGGCAAAGCGGGCGCCCATTGACCCCGCCACAGTGGTTACCGCCGGATTGGAAGAGGAGGCGTGGGTCCGTTTGGCCGGTCGCAGCCGTGGGCCGCTGCCCAAGCGGAGCATCTTGGCCATCTTCCGGGAGCTCCAGAGCGGCTGCCGGTCGCTGGTCAGGCAGTCTCGGATCGCCTTCCTGGGGCCCCCGTACAGCTACAGTCACCTGGCGGCGCTGCACCGTTTCGGACAGGCGATGGACGTCGTGCCGGTGGGGACGATCTCGGCCGTGTTCGAGGAGGTCGATCGCGGTCACTGCGACTTCGGTCTGGTACCGGTGGAGAACTCCACCGACGGCCGCATCGCCGACACCCTGGACATGTTCACCCGGCTGCCGGTCCAGATCTGTGGCGAGGTGGAGATGGAGATCCACCATACGCTGTTGGGAAAATGCCGCCGGACCAACGTCAAGGAGGTTTACAGTCGTCCTCAGGCGTTGTCGCAGTGTCGCAACTGGCTGGCCAAGCACGTGCCGTCCGCGCGGACCATCGAGGTGACCAGCACCTCGACCGCCGCCCAACTGGCCAAGGAGAAGCCCGGGGCAGCGGCCATCGCCAGCCTCGAGGCGGGTGTGCACTACGGGCTGGACGTCCTGGCCGAGAGGATCGAAGACAACCCGTCGAACACCACCCGATTTGCCGTAATCGGGAACGAGCCGGCAGAGCGGACCGGCGACGACCGAACGGCCATGCTGTTCCAGGTCGAGCACCGCCCCGGCGCCCTGGCCGAGGCCCTGAACATCTTCAAGCGGAACCGCGTGAACCTGACCTGGCTGGAGTCGTTCCCCATCCCCGGGTCCGATCGGGCCTACCTGTTCTTCGTGGAGATGGAAGGTCACGAGACGGACGCGCGGCTGCGGCGGGTGGTGACCGCCCTGCGGCGCAAGGCCCTGCGGCTGGAAATCCTGGGGGCGTTCCCGGCAAGCCATCCCGTGGGATAGGGACAATACCGTTCAATTAAGGGCAAACCTGGCGTCAACACAGTGGCACCGGCGTCTCGCCGGTGTGAGGGAACTCATGGCAACGCTTTCACTTATGTGAGGGCATCCGGGAACTCCAGCGGTCAAAAACCCCTTCTGAGAGGCGTCTCCGACGGCGACCGGGCGACTCTCGGGTCCCAGTCGCCGACAGAGCCGCCTCCCACAACTTCGAATTCCCGGACACCCTCACTTATGCCTCACCGGCGAGACGCCGGTGCCACTTCATCCCCCTTGATATCACACTTAATTGGACAGTATTGCGTCTAACCCTCAAGGAGCTTCACGTATGCGACGTCCGTTTATTGCCGGCAACTGGAAGATGAACCTGGACCGGGCTTCCGCGGTGGCGTTGGCCCAGGGTGTGGCAAAGGAGGCAAGCAGCGTCGAGGGGGTTGACTTGGCGGTCTGCCCGCCGAGTCCCTACCTCGATGCCGTGGCGGGGGCGGTGAGCGGTTCCAAGGTCGCCCTGGGGGCTCAGAATATGTACCACAAGCCGTGGGGGGCCTTCACGGGCGAGACCAGCGCGGCCATGCTGTGTGACCTCGGCTGCCGGTACGTAATCCTCGGCCACAGCGAGCGCCGGCACGTCCTGGGCGAGACCGACGCCGACGTCAACCGGAAGGTCCACGCCGCCCTGGAGGCCGGACTGACGCCGATCGTCTGCCTCGGCGAGCTGCTGGCCGAGCGCGAGGCCGGACAGACCCCGGAAGTGATCCGCCGCCAGTTTGACGGCTCGCTGGCCGGGCTCTCGGCCGAACAGATGGGCCGGATCGTGATCGCCTACGAGCCGGTCTGGGCGATCGGCACCGGCAAAGTGGCCACCCCGCAGCAGGCCGAGGAGGTCCATCTCGACCTTCGCAAGATCATGCAGGATCGCTATAATGAAGAGGTTGCCCGGTCGGTCCGAATCCAGTATGGGGGCAGTGTCAAGCCGGAGAACGCGGCCGAGCTGTTGGGGCAGCCCGATATCGACGGGGCCCTGGTGGGCGGGGCCAGTCTGAAGGTTGACCAGTTTATGGGGATTGTGGGCGGTAGCTATGGATGAGCGCACGAAAGAAGGGCTAAAGCGATGGGTTGCGATTCCGGCCGGCGTCGCGGCGGCGGCAGTCATCGTTTGGTTCCTGCTGGGGTTCTTGTTCGAAGTTGCATCGTGGATTGCCCTCCCGCTGCTGTTGCTGACCGCGATCTTCCTGATCGTGCTGGTCTTGGTCCAGCGTGGCAAGGGAGGCGGTCTGGCTGGGGCCTTCGGGGGGCTGGGGGGCCAGAGCGCCTTCGGCACGAAGGCCGGCGACCTGTTCACGCGGGTGACCATCGGCGTGGCCCTCTTCTGGATCATCCTGTGCATGGTCACCGTGAGCGTTCGCGGCACCGCCGAGGACATCGTGGAAGAAGACGTGGGGGAGGGTAATCCGATTAGGCGAGAGACATCACCACTCTCCTCCGACAAGGAGCCCGGCCGAAGTTCGGAACAGCCACCGGCCGGGGGCACGGGACCTTCCGGTAGTCAAGATAGCAGTTCGTGATCTGGCCCCGATCCGCGTGTGGCGACGGTCTCGCCTCCAGCGTATTGTTGTGACGGGAGTACCCCTGCATTGCTTCTGAGCATGACCGGCTTTGGTGAGGCACACAGCCAGCGGGACGGGCTGGCCGTGGCGGTTGAGGTACGCACGATCAACAGCCGCTTCTTCAAGCTGGCGGTCCGCACCGGGGAAGGCTACGGGCTGCTGGAGCCGCAGATCGAGGCCATCGTCCGCAAGCGGATCCGCCGCGGCACCATCCAGGTAATGGTCCACGTCGACCGGCTGAGGTCCCCGGAGGATTATAGGATCAACGCCCAAGTGCTGGACCGCTACCGCAGGCAGCTCGAATCGCTGTATCGGGAGTGGGATCTGTCCGGAGCGGTCTCGCCGGAGTCCTTGCTGTCGCTGCCGGGCGTGGTCGATGAGGACGCCGGCGGTTTGGCCGCCCCCGGCACCGATTGGCCCCTGATCGGCGAGACGCTGGAGGAGGCCATGGAGAAGCTGGCGCGGATGCGGGCCGAGGAGGGCCGGGCGATGGCAGGCGATCTGAAGGCCAACTGCCAGGCCGCAGCGGCCAGCTTGGCCCAGGTCCGCAGGCGGGCACCACTGGTGGCCGATGCCTACCGTGCCCGGCTCGAGGAACGCCTCAAGAGAACCCTGGCCGAATACGACGTGGTCCTGGACGTGGCCGACCTGGTCCGCGAGGTCAGCCTGTTTGCCGAACGCGGCGATATCTCGGAAGAAACCGTCCGGCTTCAGAGTCACCTGGACCAGTTCGACACGACCATGGACTTGCCGGAGAGTTCGGGTCGAAGGCTCGAGTTTCTGACCCAGGAGATGCTCCGGGAGACCAACACCATCGGATCCAAGGCCAACGACGTGGAGATCGCTCGTGAGGTGATCGAAATCAAGACGGCCATTGAGCGAATCCGCGAGATGGTGCAGAACATCGAGTGAAGATGCCAGCCAGCCGGAGTGGGAGATTGGTGATTGTCTCGGGGCCCTCGGGTGTGGGCAAGACCACGGTGATGCAGCGGGTGTTCCAGCGCCGACCGGTCCCCTTGGTGGTCAGCGTCTCGGCCACCACCCGGCCCCCACGGCCCGGGGAAGTCGACGGGAAGGATTACCACTTCCTGACCGAGCAGGAGTTCGATCTACGCCGAAAGAGGGGGGAGTTTCTGGAGTGTTTCGAGGTATTCGGGCAGGGCCACTGGTACGGGACATTGCTCAGCGAGGTGACCTCTGGCCTGGCGGCGGGAAAATGGGTAGTCTTAAGGGTTGACGTCCAGGGAGCCCTCTGCGTCATGCAGCAGCGTGGCGACGCCGTTTCGATCTTTGTCTGCCCCGGCTCCATCGAACAACTCGAACAACGGCTGCGCGGCCGCGGGACCGAATCCGAGCAAGCGATCCAGCGGAGACTCGGGCAAGCCAAGCGCGAGCTGGGCTTGGCCGATCGGTATCGTTACCAGGTCGTCAACGACGATCTGGACCAGGCAGTTCAGCAGATATGTGATATTCTGACCCAAGAATCGGAGGCGGAACGAGATGCTGGAGAATCTTCGGGAAGAGAAAATCGTCAATAAGGTTGGTGGTCGTTTCAAGCTTTCGACCCTGATCCAGAAACGTATGGTCGCCCTGAACGCCGGTGCCCGACCGCTGGTCGATCTGAACACCGACGACAAGATGGAGATCGTGATCCAGGAGATCATCCAGGACAAGATCTACCTTGATACGGAATTGCAAGTGCAGATTGCGGCCGGCGGCCAGGAGGGCGGCCCGCCTGAACTGGACCTCCGCAGCCTATGAACGGTCGCGCACTGCTGATTGGTGTGACAGGGGGTATTGCCGCCTACAAGACGGCCTCGCTGGTCAGCCGGCTGGTGCAGGCGGGTGCCGAGGTGTCGGTGGTGATGACCCGCTCGGCCACCCGGCTGGTGGCGCCGAAGACCTTCGAGGCCCTGACCGGGCGTCCGGTGCGGACCAGGGCCTTCGGTCCCGGGGCCCATCCCCACATCGAGCTGGCCGAGGCGGCGGAGTTGCTGTGCGTGGCCCCGGCCACGGCCAACATCCTCGCCAAGGCGGCTCAGGGATTGGCCGACGACCTGCTGAGCACGCTGCTTCTGTCGTTCGACGGGCCGGTAGTCATGGCCCCGGCGATGAACAGCCGGATGTGGGAGAAGCCGGCCGTGAGGCGGAACGTCGCGCAGCTTCGCGCCGACGGCGTGGTGCTGATCGGTCCCGAGGAAGGCCACCTCAGTTGCGGTACCTATGGCGTGGGGCGGATGGCCGAGCCGGAGAAGATCTTCCAGGTGATCGCCGAGCAGTTGAAGGTAGTAGGCAGTAGGCAGTAGGCAGGAGGCGGTAGGCGGCCGTGCCGGCGACCGCTAAACGCGTCGCTGCCGTTGCCCCCCTTTGGTCCTCCGACTGCTTGTCCCTAATTCCCAATCCCTAATCCCCTCGCATGTCCCGCATCCTGATCACGTCCGGTTCCACACGCCAGTACCTGGACCCGGTGCGCTATCTGACCAACGCCTCCAGCGGCCGGATGGGCGCCGCGCTGGCCGCCGCCGCGATCGAGGCCGGCCACGAGGTGGTGATTGTCAGCGGGCCGGTCGACGTGGAATACGCCGAGGCGGCCGAGGTCGTCCCGGTGGTTTCCACCGAGGAGATGGCCGCGGCCTGCCTGGAGGTCTTTCCCGACTGCGACGGCCTGATTGCCGTGGCTGCCCCCTGCGACTACCGGCCGGTGGTGGTGGCCCGGCAGAAGATCCGCAAGACAGGTGAGCCGTTGACGCTCCACCTGGTCGAGACCGCCGACGTGGTCGCCGCGCTGGCCGCCGTCAAGGACTCCCAATGGATGGTGGCTTTCGCCCTGGAGACCGAAGACCCGCGGATGCGGGCGCTGCAAAAACTCGAACGCAAGAACTGCGATCTGATCGTGCTCAACGGCCCCCAGGCCATCCACGCGGCGGACACCCAGATCGAGGTGATCAACGTAAAAGGAGAAGTGCTGGCCGCGTTCTCCGGGAGCAAGCAGCAAGTGAGCAGGGACGTCTTTGGCGTGATTCAGCAGCGGTTGATTCGGGCTTGAGGTGGTCCGGGCGGGCGCCGGTGATCCGGGGGTGGCTGAGGCTCAGGCGTTCGCGGCCGCTTCCCGTCGCCGAACCACCCGCCACCCAATACGATCCGCACGCGACCCGCCCACGTTGCCTTGACATCCGGCCGCGCAGCCCCGATAGTGCACCGGGATGCCACTTCCGAATATCTGCCGAGAAGAAGAGCAATGACACCCAAACAGCGGATGTTGCTGGCCATCGACCGGGAGAAGCCGGACCGCCTGCCGGTGTCGATCCACCAATGGCAGCAGTATCATCTCGAGGAGTTTATGAACGGCGTGGACGCCCTCGACGCGTTCAAGGCAACCGGCCTGGACGCCGCGATCCAGTACTTCGAGGCGATGGGCCAGTTCTGGATCCCCGAGGCCGAAAAGTACGCCCTGCAAACGCCCCAGTGGCGCGATGAGATCACCGTCGTCGATCCCAATCCCGACAACCGCGTGATCCACCACCGGATCGTTACTCCCGAAGGCGAGCTCACCTACAAGGCCGGCGCCAACCGAACGACCACCTGGATCACCGAGTACCTGATCAAGAGGCACGACGACCTGGAGCTGATCGACAAGTACATGCCCGTGGCCCGCCTGAACAAGGAAAACGTCGCCCGCGAGTACGACCGCATTGGAGAGGCCGGCATCCTGCGGGGATTCGTCTGGGGCGACCAGGCCGGCTGCTGGCAGCACGCCTGCTGCCTGATGGACGTCCAGGACCTGATTATCGAGACCTACGAGAACCCCGACTGGGTGCATCGCCTGCTCGAGGTCCTGCTTGAGAAGAAGCTACGTTTCGTCGAGGAGTCGTTGGCCGGGGCGAAGTTCGACCTGATCGAGACCGGCGGCGGGGCCGCCAGCGATACGGTGATCTCGCCCAAGCTGCACCGCGAGTTCTGCCTGCCCTACGACCGCCGGATGCACCGGGCGGTGCACCAGGTGGGCCTGAAGACGACCTATCACACCTGCGGCGGGATGATGAACATCCTGGACCTGATCGTGGAGAACGACTCTGACGCCTCGGAGACGCTCACGCCCCCGGGCTGCGGCGGAAACATCACTCAGCCCGAGAAGGTACGCGACTTCTACGCGGGGCGGGTTGCCATGATCGGCGGCATGGACCAGTCGGGCATCCTCACCAGCGGCACCCCCGAGCAGATCCGTTGCGAAGTGCATCGGCTCTTCGAGGGCTTCGGCCGCGACGGCGGCTACATCATCTCGGCCTCGGACCACTTCTTTGACGCCCCGCCGGAGAACCTCCGCGCGTTTGCCCAAGCGGCAAAAGAGTGTGTGTACTGAGTTGGCGGAGCGACTGCCGCAGAGCCGGCGACGGCAGGGCCGCAACTAGACAAGACGGGGTTTCAGATTGCAAATTGAGAATTGCACATTGCAAATTGCAAATTGTCTGATGCGAAGGATGGTTCTTCAATTTGCAATTTGCAATCTGCAATTTGCATTTTTCAATTCTCAATCTGCAGTTATGACCGTGCCCTTACGCTGAAGGCCCTCCAGCTACCGCTCCAGATACCGTCGGATGGACCTGGCCAAGTCGCGGCCCAGCAGGCGGGCCGTTTTTGGGGTGACTGGCTGGCCGCCCACGTTGGCGTAGGGGATCTCGATCGTCGCACCCACCAAGACCCCCGGTAATCCGGCCGTCCAGCGGGAGCAACTCCTGGGCTGCTTCTCGGTGTTCCAGGCCTGGCCCCAAGGGATGTTGTGCTTGGTGTGGTAGACCAGCGGTCCGGTTTGCACCTGCTGAAGGACCTTGCCGAGGTGTTGTTGGCGTTGCCAGATCTCCGGCGAAGGGTTGCCGACCAGGAAGATCCGCTCGTTGCTGCTGGGCCCGTCGCCCCCGCCGCGGATATAAGGACAATGCATATCCAGGGCGATCCGCAGCCGGCCGCCCGACCACTTGGGCACGAACTTGCGCAGGGCCGCGACCGAAGGATAGATGCTTTCGCCGAGATAGTCGCGGTTGTGGTCGTGCGGCTTGCGGTTCTTGCCCTGGTCGCCGTCCTCCACGCCGTCGAGGTCCATAAACGGCAGGGCCAGCAGCTCGACGTTCCGGCGGAACCAGCGGCCGAGGTCGTCTTCATCCAGCACCGCTTCGATGATGCCCTCCAGGGCCCAACTGGCCATCATCTCGCAGCAGTGGTGCCGGCAGGTTATCAGCACCCGATACTCCGGCCGGCCGTCGAGTCGGCCCACGCGCAGCCGTCGGGTGGTTCGCCCTTTCTTGGTCGTCGAGTGGCGTTCGACCGTCAGATGGGGATTATCGCGGAAGCGTCGGAGTAACTCGTCGAGGTTCGCTTCCTGATAGGGCACGGCCAAACAGAAGCGGACGTCGTCGGCCTTCTTGGGAAAGGCATAAGTAAACGATGCCCCCTTGACGGCCTCCACTGCCAGCCAGGTCCAGGTTTTGCCGCCGTCGGTGCTCACGGCCGGGCCGCGTGCGCCGATCACGTTGCCCTTGGTGAAGACCAACGTCAGCGTCCGCCCGGCTGCGCCGCGGATGCGAAAGTACCAGTAGAACCAAAACCCCGGCGTGTCGCGCTGGTCCTGGTGCAGGTAAACGTGAACGCCGTCGGTCCGCTCGACGACGATATTCCCGCCGGGGAAGTCGCAGTCGATTGCCGGCCCGTCGGCCTCAGCGCGCGCGGCGGAGGAATCGCTCAGGACCGAGACCGCGCCGGCGGCGCAGGCGGCAAAGAACGCGCGTCGCTTAAAGTGTTGCTCGCTCACTCTTTTGCTCTCGCCAACAGCAGTTTATCCGCCGCGGCCACGCGGCGCGACGTCGACGGCACCATCAACGTCTCCGACACGTAACGCGATCACCGATCGCCGCTTATGTTTCGGCGCGACCAACGGTCGCGGATTTATGGCCCTTCGTATTTCTTTTGCCCGGAGATGATTGCGGTGCGGATCTGGGCCTCGAGCTGCAATCGGGCCCGGTACTTGGCCTCTTGTTGTATCTCGATATCGCTGACCAACCGGAAGCCGGGCATCTCGCCTCGGGGTCGCCGGGCCAGCATTTCCTTGCCGGCCCGGATGATCCCGAGGGCCTCGATGTACTTGGGATCGGCCTTGTCGCTAAACCGCTGAAGGCACGGGCTCAACTCGGGCCGGGTGAAGCTGACCAGCGACGAAGACTTTCGGCCACCCAGGTTCGTGCCGGTCAGTTCGCCCAGCCGCTTCATTTGCCTCCCGTCCAGTGGGGAGCGGCCGTAAAGATTGTCGCGATACGCGCTGGCGTACTCGGGATAGTAGGGGGCGTTGACGTCGATCCAGGTGATGATCCGATCGAAGCTCTCCTGGTCGAGCTTGATCTGCTCGTCGATCTGCGGATCGCCGTGTCCCTCAAGAAGGACCTCGGCCAACCGGCTGGCGTGGGAACCCCAGCTCTTCGGCGGCAGCACTTGGAACGGGCCGGCGCCGGGCACCTTGACGTATCTCTTGCCGCGGAGCTCCACGTACGAGAGATTGAAGACCACGCCCAGGTCGCCGGCCAGGTTGAGCTTCTCGCCCTCCTCCTTGCCGTAGTCGTGACACGAGACGCAATGCCTGTCGAAGACCGGCTGCACCTCGACCAGATAGTTGAACTTCCGCGTCGGCCCGTACCAGGGCCGGAGCTTGCTCGGTTCGCGCCGGGCCGCCAGCGGCAGGTTCCGCCGGGGAACACTGGTCCGCCGGCTCTCGTGGCAGCCCACGCAGCCGGTGGTCTCGCCGGGCCGGGTGATCGTGCCGCTCCGCATCGACTGGACCATCATCCCCCGCTCGTCGAGCAACTGGAAGTAGACGAAGCTGTCGGCCGGGACGGCGAAATAGGCGCTGCCGTCGTCCTCGACCGGCACCGTGCCCAGGATCTGCTTGTTGTTGAAGTCGTCGTAGGCCATGCCGGGTGCCTGCTGGCCGGTCCCACCGTCCCAGGCCGGCTGGGTCCAGGTCCGCTTTTCCGGCGACTCGATCACCCGCAGGGATTTCACCGTGCCGCGGGCAATCGCCTCCATCCCGCCGCCCACGTACACGTCGGCCACGTAGAAGTAGCCCTCGCCTTCGCTCAGGCGGATCCGTGGGGGGGTGGCCAGCGGCCTGGGCCGCGGGCCCAGCGGCATGGGGTCGAAACAGCCGGGCTCCTCCGTGTGCAGGAGGATCTCGTTGCCGAACAGATCGATCAGGAAGATCCCCATCTGCTCGCCTCGGCCGGTCATCCGCGAGCAGAGGAAGTACTTCTCCGAGAGCGGATACGGATCTTCGTATTTGGGCCTGACCCGCGTGAAGGTATCGTAGTTGCCCTTGCCCACCAGATTGATCGCGTCGGCCGGCCAGGTGCGAATCACCGGCGGCTTGCCGTCGATGCCCAATCGCCGGTCGACGATGGCCAGCGCGCCCCAGGGCCGGTCGTGGCAGGAGGAGAAGTTGGCGATAAACCGCTCGGTGCCGGGGATGGCCCGGGCGTCGAGCACCGCGCCGGGCGAGTTGGTGTTGTTGCCCCAGTAGATAGAGTGGTTGCTGCCGTCGGGGCTGACGGTCCAGACCCCCTGGGCATCGCCGAAGTTGCGGTCGACGTACTCCCAGCGGTCGTAGATCACGCGCCCGTCGGGCAGCAGCGCGGGATGGCCCTCGTTGAGCGTGCTGTGTCCGATCTGCTGGACGTTGGCCCCGTCGGAGTCCATGGCAAACAGGTTGCACATGATGTGCCGGTTGCACATGCAGTACTTGGGTTCCCGGGTCGAGGCGAACAGGATCCGGCCGTCGGGCAGGTAGATCGGGTCGATGTCGGAGATGCCCGAGCCGAACGTGAACTGCTTCAATCCGCTGCCCTCGGTGCCGATCTCGTAAATGTGATAGTCGTCGTCCCGGTCGCGGCGCATCGAAAAGAGGACCCTCTTGCCGTCGAAGCTGACGTCCGGATCGCGGATGAGGCCGTCGGGCAGCTCCAGCAGCGTGGTGACCTTGCCGCCGTGGGCCAGCTCGGTGGCCTTCAGCGCCCCACCGCCCTGGAAACTGCCCGTGTTGATCTCGCCGGTCTGGAACATGGTGGCCGTGTTGTGATGGTCCGACTTGTACTGGCGGCGGACCACGAAGAGCAGCGGCCGGCCGCTGACCAGCGGGTTTGCGACCAGGGCCTCGCGCCGCAGCGTTTCGAGTTCCGCCTGCAATTCCTCGGCGCGTTGGCCGGTTGCCGCTTTCAATTGGCTCTGCAGACGGTCGATTCGGGCCAGGTAGCCCGGACCGTTGCGATAGGAACTGCCAAATGTATCGACCACGTCTTCAACGGCCGCCCGCAACGGTTCGGCTGCCGACGCGGGCGACTGCACCGCCGCAATCACGCAGCCGAGGGCGACCATCAATGCTGACAAGTGCAGCCTACAGCGATGCATCCTCCTGACTCCTGTTTCTCGGGTGTAACGGGCTGGTCAACCCGGCTGGCAAGCTGTCGCTCAGGCCCCCAATATACCAGACATCGGCGGCAGCCTGCCATGGCGATTGGCTCGCGCTAGGAAAACGCCTCCCGCAGTTGATCCACGTAGCGCGGACAAGCCACCCGCGGATCTTCGCTTTCTTCGTATTCCAGCACGATGTAGCCGCGGTAGCCGGCGTCGGTCAGCATCTTGGCCAGGCGGCGAAAGTCGGCGGGGACCTTTCGGCCGTCCGGGCCGGAGACCACCACCTTGACCTGGACGTTGATCGCGTAGGGGGCCAACCGGGCCAGGTCGCCGTAGAGGTCTGCGCCGTGGAAGTTGCCGGTGTCGAGGTTGACGCCGAACCACTCGCTCTTGACGTCACGGACCAGCCGCAGCATCCCCTCGACCGTGGCGGTCAGCCCCCCGTGGTTCTCCAGCGCCAGAAACACCCCGTGCCGGCCGGCGTAGTCGCAGCACTCCTGGATGCCTTCGACGGCCAGTTTCCGGGCGTCGTCGGCCGTCTGGTCGCCGCGTCGGCTACCTGAGAAGATGCGGATAACCGGCGCGCCGAGGATCTCGGCGTAGTCGATCCATTTCTTCACCTGCGCGATCTGCCCGTCGCGTTGGGGCCCCGGCGGATAAGAGAAATCGTTCCCCACGGCCGTGCCCGAGATGTCCAACCCCAGCCGGAAGGCAAGGTGCTTCAGGTGTCGGAGGTACTCGTGGGTGACGTTCCTCGGGAAGTAATAGGAGGTGGGCTCGGTCCCTTCCAGGCCCATTTTGGCACAGTCGGTGATGAAGTCGTCCAGGGTCAGCTTGGGCGGATCGCCACTCAACAAATTGCGATAGCTGTACCCGGCCAGGCTGAACTTGAACTTGGCCTTGCCGGTCCGCTTGATCGGCTCGATGGCGGCGCTGCGCAGGGGGCACAATCCTCCGGCAATCCCGACCATCGCTGTGGCGCTGACCAAAGACGCGTCTCGGAGGAAACCCCGTCGGTGTTTTCGCTGGGACATGGCTTTGAGCCCTCCGGCGGTTAGTGGGTTGGGGACAATTGCAAAGCAGATTATACTGGGGTCTGTTCGCCTCGTCTACGCGGGCGGGGCGGCTGCATAGTCAGAATATCCACAGGTCGCGTGTTTTCTGGGAAGGGCAAGCCATGAATCTGGGTCGTTCAGCCGGTGGGCTGCTGGTTTTGTGCGGGCTGCTGATGGCGACTTGTGCCGCGGCAGAGACCCCTGCCGAGTCGTCAGCCTACCTTCGTGAGCACGTCTACGACACCACCGTACGCGGCGACGAGGCCCTGGTGAACGTCTGCCTGGCCGGCAACCGCTGGCCCGACTGCACCACGCTGGAATCGGCCGCGGAAGACATCTTCCGGCTGGAGGGCGTCGAAGACAAGGCCGATCAAGACAAGGCCCTGGCCCTGTGGAAGTGGTTCCGCATCCTGGTCAGCGCCACCGGCGGCAGTTACGCATACGAAGGCCCCCGGGCAGAGGAAAGGCTCTGCCACGATCCCCACAAGATCTTCGCCGTCTACGGGCACCACCAGTGCGACGGCCTGAGCTGGGCGATGGCGGCCCTTTGGCGGGCCGCCGGGTACATGGCCTTCGACGAGTGCACCTGGGGACACACCACGGCCGCACTGAGATACCAGGACGACGACGGAAACCTCCGCTACCACAGCTTCGATCCGCAGCGGCGGTACTACCACTGGGACGAGCAGAGCCGGAGGGTCTCTACCCGCTCGATGCCGGTGATGCGCGGGATGGTCTACCGCCACCTGACCGCGCCCCGGCATCTGCACAGCCTGCGGACCTCGCTGCGGGTCGGAGAGACCGTCGAGCGCAAGTGGGCCAACCAGGGACACGTCGTCCCCAGCGGCAAGGACAAGCTCAAGGCCGAGCATGGTTCCTACTACGCCTACAAGCCGGGCAAGACGGGCGGCATCTTCGCCGCCGTGGGAGAGCAGATCCAGACGCTTCGGGCCGATACCTCCGCGGCACACTTTGCCGGCTCGTTGTACCCGGGCTCCAGGAACACGGCCTGCCACGCGCCGCAGCGGACCGGGGGTCTGCTGCATCCGGCCAAGCGTGGCGAGCTCGCAGCGTTCGTCTATCGGCTGGCACCGCCGTACGTGACGGCCGACGCACGCGTGGAGGCCACCCTCATCAAGGGCGATGCCGACGACCTGTGCCGGCTGTCGCTGTCGACCGACGGCGCCAATTGGCAGCCTTTCTACACCAAACAGGAGACCGGCCAGCAGAAGATCGCGGTCAACATCGGCCGGCAGGCCTGCAATCTCGGCCGCCCCAACGTCTACACCGCCTACGACTTCTTCGTCAAGGCCGAGTTCAAGACCGACCACGACGTCCGCCGGGTGGGGATGCGGGATCTTCGGGTGATGGTCTTCCGGATGCTCAACAAGCGGACGCTCCCCAATTTGCGCCCCGGCGAGAACGTGCTGAAGGTAACGGCGGACAAGATTGCCGAGGGTCTTGGCCTGGAACTCGAACTCAATTACCGGGTACGCGGCAAGCCCCGCAGAGAGACCCGGCTGATCCGGCGGTTTCCCTACTACTTCAAGATCGACGTGCCTAGAGTGGCTGAAGCGATACACGAGAACTATGACCAGCGCTTCAACGACGGCCCGCTGCAAATGTCGTCTGTGAAAATCAGGCTGAGATCGCTGGACGAAGCCGCGCTCGTCCGGAATCAGAAACCTTCGCTCCCCGAGGGTGAAGCCCTGGCCAAGTTCGCCGTCAGCTCGCCGCACCCGGCCGACATGACTCACAGAGAAACGGCCGAGCGGGCGGAAACGGACCCGAGGCAGACGTCCGGTTTCTTCCCGCAGAGCGACCGGGCCCTGGACGATCACCAGACGATGAACGCCCTGATCGAGGACCTCGGCCGCGGCAGCGCGGAGCGAAGGTGGCTGGCCGCCGAGGAGTTGGGCAGCTATCCCAAGGCGTTGGACCCGCTGCTGGCCGCGCTGCCGGAGGCGGACATCGACCAGACACTTTTCCTCTGCAAGGCACTGGCCCAGATCGGCAACAAGAGGGCCGTCGGGCCGCTATTGGAGAAGTGGAAGAGGGCCCCCCGAGGCGCGCCCGGGACCCGCTACATCCCCGACGCCCTGGCCGCGATCGGCGAGCGGAGCGTGGTCCCCGAGCTGATCGCGCCCTTGAAGAGGTGCCGCTTCGACTTCCGCTTCCACATTGCCCACGCCCTGGGGATCCTGGGAGGCCCCGAGGCCGAGAAGGCCCTGGAGGACCTGGCCCAGGGCGACCCGTTTCCCGCGGTTCGCCGGGAGGCCCAAAGGGCATTGGCCGCCCTACGACGCGGCGGTTGACGCCGAACTCAAGACTATCAGTAGTGCTCCGTCGCAGGAGAAGTGAGTAATAGCGCTCCGTCGCAGGAAAAGTGAGTAATAGCCGGGACGCAACGCGTCGCGGGAAGTTCCTCTAGAGGTTGTTCGATGGTATCCTTTTTCCAGATTCGTGCCGCGACGCGTTGCGTCCCGGCTATCGTCAGTAGCCTGTCAGGTTCGATGCGACGGACAAGTAGTCCGATGGGAGGCGAGAACATGCGCAATCGCCGAGTGATTCCGATCGTGTTGTTTGCCGCGTGCCTTTGCCACTGGGGGGCGACGAATGGGACCGGCCGCTCCGCCGCCCGGGGCATCGACCCTCAGAAGGTCCCCCAGGCGGCGGTCACGGTGATCGAGATCACCGACAAGGTCCTGATCAAAGACACCCTGCGGCTGGGCATCAATCTCGGCGGCGATGCGTACTACTCCGGCGCGGCGCTGCTGAAAAAACGGAGCGTGCAGAATTTCGAGGGAACCACCTACCGCCAATGCCACTGGGGCCATCAGGATGAAGGAGGGATCTCCACGGCCTGGCCCGTGCGGGAAAAGTCCGGCTGGCTGGGCGTTCTCAAAGGTGCCGACTTCACCATCCTCAGCGGTCCGGCCAAGGGCACGACCGGAACGATCAGCGGAATTACCACCAGGGAAGCCGAGTTCTACGGCAAGACACAAGACAGGCCCTACTTCATCTTTGATAAGAAGATTCCCGCGGGAGGCAAGGAGGTGGGGATCCTGATCGAGAAGTTCCTCCTGGACGAAGGCTGGATGGGTCCGCGGGGCGGGTACTGGAACGCCCAGCAAAATCGACTCCTTATCGGCGACACGCCGCCCGGCTCGTTTGGCAACGCGGCTGCGCTGCTCGACGGCACCAAGGAGAAGTCGCACATGCGTTTCAGCACCCACTACCAGCGCTACGGGCAGACCAACGGCACCTGGAACGTCCATTTCTGGGCCCGGGCCAAAGAGGGCACACCGACGCTTACGGTCCGGGCTGATCGCAACTTTGGCGAGTCGAGAGACGTCCCCTTGAGCGCCACGTGGAAGAAACATCAGCTTACGATCCGGGTCGACAAAGCTCCCGAGCCGAAAGACGCCAAGGACAACCCGCACTTGCTGTTTCTGTTCAACACAAGCGGCGGCGCCGCGCTGTTGGACGACCTGGAGATCTGGATGGAGGGCGACGAGAACCCGACCGTCTTTCGCGATCAGTGTGTCGAGACGCTGCGGCAGTTCGGGCCCGGCGTGATCCGCTATCTCCAGATGGGCGGCAGCACGGTCGCCAACACGCTGGCGGTGCGGCTGCGGGCGCACAGGTTCCAGAGTTCGCCCTGGTTCCCGGTGGGACCCTACCAGCATCGAGGCGGCGCGCCGTACGGCCTGCCCGAGCTCTACGAACTCTGCGAGCACCTTGGGGCCGAGCCCTGGTACAGCCTGCCGGGCACGATGCACCAGGAGGAAATGGAGAAGTTCATCGAGTTTCTGGCTGCGCCGCCGGAGGTGGGCTACGGCAAGCTCCGTGCCGAGCTGGGCCATCCCCAGCCCTGGACGGAGACACTCCGGCGGATCCACGTCGAGTTCGGAAACGAGGCCTGGAATACGGCCGGACCCTACGTCTGCGGCGGCTTCAACGGCCCCGACTACTGGAAGGACCTGATCGCCACGGCCAAGAGCTCACCCCACTACAAACAAAACATCCTCTTCCACATCGCCGGCCAGAACTTCAACTCCTGGCTGAACCGGAGGATCCTGGCCAACGCCCCCAACGCCGACCGCTTCGGCATCGCCCCCTACATCATCCACGACTTTTCCAAAGAAGAGGCGGAGTTGCTCGACAGCGACGACAGACTGTTCCGGTTTCTGTTCGCCTATCCGATGTGCATCATGCGCGAAGGCGGCATGGTTGAAAACGGCCAGTTGAGCAAGCAGCACGGCGTCGAGTTCTCGCTCTACGAGGTCAACCATCACATCACCCACGGCGACGCACCGCTGGAGCCCCGCAACCGCATGGTGACCTCGATCGGCGGCGGGCTGAACGTGCTGAGCACCATGATGATGCTCTTGAAGCAATACGGCATCCGCACCCAGTGCCTGTTCAGTTTCATCCAGCACAGCTACAACGCGCCCCACGTAGGGGCCGTGCGGCTGTGGGGCACGGCCCTGAGCATGCGAAAGGGGCAGGAGCGTTATCGGCCCACGTTTCTGGCCTGCCAGCTTGCCAACAAGGTCATCGGCGGCGATCTCGTCGAGACCGTCCACACCGGCGAGGACCCGGCCTTTTCGGCCACCGGGAAACTCCCGTCGGCAGACTACAAGCTGCGGAACAAGATCCGCACCCTCGACGGCTTCAAGGTCTTGCACAGCTACGCCTTTGCCGACGGCCGGCGGCGCGGCCTGATCCTGCTGAACCTGGATACGTCCCAGGCGCGCGTGGTCGCCGTCAAGTTCGACGGCCGGCCCAAGGGCCCCGTCCAGTCGTGGCTTCTTACTGCCGATAGGATTTCGGCCAACAACGAGTTTGAAGCGGGCCGGCCGCAGGTAAAGATAACCGAGCAGACGATATCCGCCTTCAGCAGCGGCCAACGCCTCGTAATCCCGCCTTTCTCCGCGCAGGCACTGGTCTGGGGGCTCGAGTAGCCCCGTCGATTGGCACGGTACTGGATTGCGGATTAAGGGCCACCCGGTCCGGCCCCCCCATTGGCGTGCTGTGATTTTGACATCCGCCGTAGCGTGGGCTAGACTCCTAGTAAAAGGGAGGTAAGCGGTGGCCGCCCAAAAGAACATGCGGCGGCGACCAGTAGCCGTGCGGTCCGTCTTGCGGAAGCCGTTATGAAGGTCAACGCAAAGGAAGAGTCCTCTGGCTCTGACTGCGAAGGGTATTTGCCGATAGGCATCGACACCCTTTGTCCGACTAGCGTCTTGGACTTTGACCTGTACATACGGGTGGACAAGCCCAGAGCGCTGGTGCTCTACCGGGAGCGTAATCTTCGGCTTGATCCCGACGACCTCGATCGGCTCCGGGAACGTGGTCTATCCACAGTCTATATCCCTTCGGACAGTTATACGGCCTACCAGCGCTACTTGTTTGACAAGATAGTCCAGAACACTAGCGCGCCCCCGATCCAACGGTACAAGGTGCTCAGCCGGGCAACTCGTTCGGCTTTCAACGCAGCCTTTCGGAGCATACACCCGGGCCGCATGATCCAGTTCGCCGATGAGTTTGCGAAGCACATGACCGACGTTGTCTGTAGCGGGGAGTTGGCCTTCTGCGACATCATCTCCTTGATGCAGCACGACCACTACACGTTTACCCATTCAGTAAACGTCAGCACCTGCTCGGTCGCGTTGGCCAACAAATTGTGGCGAGACAAGAAGACTGATCTGCGAGCCATTGCGTTTGCATCCTTGATGCACGATATTGGCAAGCGGCGAATTCCCCGCTTCCTGCTTAACAAGCGTGGCCAGCTCAGCAACGAACAGCGGAACCTTCTGAAGGAGCATCCGCGGATCGGCTTCGAGGAGCTTTGCATGCGCGAAGGGATCTCCTGGGGGGCACTGATGACCGTATACCAGCACCATGAACGCCTTAGCCCGGATTATTCAAGAATTCGGGAATTCTTGAGCCTCCAAGGGTATCTAA
>CAZUAM010000053.1:0-5866 GCA_964618095.1 uncultured Planctomycetaceae bacterium
ACCCCAACTCACCAAAACGCCATGAATTCACCCACAGATTCTGGCGAAGACCCATTTCCTCGTGACGGGAAAGACGGAAGGTAATCGAGAGTATCTCTACAGGGACGACGACGTCCGGCTGATCCGGAACACGGGGGCCAAGTTCATCGGCCGCGCCATCTATCGCTGGAACGGCGAGAGCCGCTTGAACGATGCCGACTTCTGGAACGGAGCCAAACAGTTGATCGAGAGGGTCCACGCCTTCGATCCGGACGTCATTTTTCAGGGATGTCTGTTCGAGACGATCAGCCCGGGCGTCAACCGCGTGAAGATCCCCGCCTGGGTCTTCACCGACTTCGGCCTGCCGGTCGAGGACAGGACGTTCTCCTACGAGGCGATGCTCAATCGCAACGGCCAGATGGTCCGGCACTGGGCCCGCGCCAGCGTTCCCGACATCACAAGACTCGAGACGCAACTGTGGTTCTACTACTTGGCGGGCGCCTACATCGACCTGGGATGCGAGGCCCTCCACCTCGGGCAGGTCAGGCTCATCGGGATGGCCGCCCCCGACTTGAAGCAGTGGTCGCGTATGGTGGCGCGAATCCGCGCGTACGCTAAGGTCCATGCCCGCCGTCACCTGGTGTTGCTCGATGCACATGTGCCGACGGGCGGTATGATCGTCGACGGCGTCAGCCTCCTCGATTTCAACTCCTTCCCGATGCGGATCAAGGAAGTGCCCGACAAGCCGCATGAGGCCGTGCTCGAGGTGGGTCATCTCGACGCCATCTTCAAGCGGAGCAAGGGCTGTGTTTCGCCCAGCGGCTGGAGGTGCGACAGCCTGCCGTACCTTGTGGAATTCGACAACTACGGCCGAGGAAGGAGGCCCAACGTGGCCGACACGAATTCCATCTTCGTGTGGGGATGGGACGAAATCTCCTGGTTCTCGCTCCAAGACGAGAGGTATCGAAATAAGTGGCTCGTGTACGCCCACAACTGGATCAAGAAGACCGACCCCAACGGCCACCTGCAAATGCCGGTAAGTCGGATGATAACGTGTCCCAACGAGACGCAGGGCAGCTATCGAGCCAACACGAAGAGCGAGAACTGCCCGATCGGATACTCGCAAGAGGAGACGATCAAGGCGATTTGGAGCGGCAGCAACTAATCGCCGTTACGATGAGACACTACCGGTGGCCGGTTCGCCCGATGGAGTTGCCGGGATGGGCAACGCCCTCAAACGGTTGAATTACTGTGCCCACTAAGTTACCATGAAGCCGTTACAACAAGGAAACTGAGCCCGTCCACCGTTTATCATGACGGAGAGTTTCGGAATCAGCATGACGGTGAAGAAGCGATAGCCACAGAGCATCGCGATGGGCGCCGTCGGCTCGAGAGACGAAAGAAGGAGATTGACGTGGCAACACAAGTACTCAACACGCTGCGGCGGCTGTGGACGTTGACCGTGGGTCTTCCCATTCTGTTGGGGCACGCCGACGCGTTCCTCTTTGCCGCCGAGGCTGCTGTTGCAACCACATCTGGCGGCAAGGCGAAGATATCGCGGGAGAAAGTCTATTCCTGCGATTTCAACACACAACTGTCCAAACGGTGGAGGATGGTCGGGGGTAAATGGGAACTCCAAGACGGATACCTTAGGCAACTCGCCCCCCAACCCGAAGATCCGACCAAGGCGATCATCGTCCTCGGAGACAACAGCGATGATGTGTCACACGATGTGCTGGTTACCGCGAAACTGCACCTGGACACCTGGCAAGCCGGCAACTGGGCACGGGCAGGGATCAGTATCTGCTCGGATCCGACGACCGGGCACGGGCTGAATCTTGTGTTCCATAACGGAAGACTTGAATTCGTGCACGACTATGTTGCCTGGGGGCCGGGTGTCGACTTTCCCTGTCGAGCCGGAGAATCCTATTGGATGAATCTGTGCAAGAAGGCGGGGGAGTTGAAGGGAAAGGCATGGCGGGATCAAGACCCGGAACCGGCGGATTGGATGGTCATCTGGAAGCATAGCGATCAGACGATAACCGGATAGCCGGCCTTGGTCGGAGGATCGGGTGGGCCCGGAGGGGATCTCTGTACCGTATCGTTTGCCCGATGCGAGGTGTTGATTGGCGACGTTGCCTTCGGGTACTACACGAAAGAGTCGACATGGCACGCGACGATGGCGGCCAGCCGAGAAGCGCTCGCCCGTCAGGAAGCCACACTGGCCGATAGACTTTCCGACCAGGTCGGCAACTCGTTGCGTGCCGGTCTCTGGAGATTGCTCCGGCGTGACTTTTCGGACCCGGCGTCGCTTGGGCAAATGGCGGCCGAGCAGCGGGATGAGATCTGGACCCGGGATTGGCCTTTCGGCAGGGTGGACGTGCTGGCCGAACGCTATGCCAGCGCCACGGGGGCCGGATTGACGTCCCAGGCACGCGACCTTGCCGCGAGCGCCCGGACGCCGGCGGACCTCGAGCCGATCCGCAGGCTCTATCACCGCGCGAAGGAGATCGAGGGCACACTGGCTCAATGGGACGATTCGCGTCTCGAGTCGCTGCGTCTGGCCGTGGAAGACCTGACCGCGACCTATGGCCCCCGATATCCCCAGGGGCCGCGGTATCTCCGGCGCATCGCAGAGATCCGGAAGAGGATCGCGGAGGCGCGGGGGACTGGGGGAGAGGCTGTCGACTTCCAGCGGCTCTGTGAGGCCGTACGGCAGTTCGAGGTGCTGCGTGCCGATGCCCTGTTGGCCAACCCGTTGTTGGACTTCGATCGACTGCTGGTGGTGAAGCGGAAGGACGCGAGGGCCTACCATCCGCTGCCTCGTTTTCCGATCCCGCCGTTCAGTGCGGGGCCTGGTCATCTTCTCAACGGTCTGCCGCTGAACTACCAGGGGAACGGCGTTTTGCGGCAAGTCCCCATCGACAACGAGATTGCCGTTCTCTCGCCGCCGCGACCCGAGGGGCGACTCGCGACGGTGTACCGGCCGGAGAAGTCCGTATACGTGGGCGACGTCAAGCTGCGCTTCGACGCGGATCGCGTGCTGTTCTCCTCGATTGGTAGTCACGACCGTTTTCAGATCTTCGAGGTCGGCACGGACGGAAAGAATCTTCGCCAAGTGACCCGCGGGGAGGAGAGCGACGTCGACAATTATGACTCGTGTTATCTGGCCGATGGTCGGATCCTCTTCGGCTCGTCCGCCTGTTTTCAGTCGGTTCCCTGTGAGAGGCGGTATGACGAGGTGGCCAATCTCTGCGTAATGAACAGCGACGGCTCGGGCGTTCGACGGCTGTGCTTCGACCAGGACCACGACTTCTATCCCACGACGCTCAGCGACGGACGGGTGCTCTACACGCGCTGGGAATACACGGACATTTCGCACGCGTTCAGCGCGCGGCTGTTTACCATGAACCCGGACGGCAGCGAACAGCGTGCCTATTATGCCAGCAGCAGCTTCTAGCCGAATCGCATCTTCTATGCCGAGCCGGTTCCGCATCACCCCACGAAGTTCGTGGGCATTGTCACGGGTCATCATGGGACAGCGCGGGCCGGAGAGATGGTTCTGTTCGACGTGGCCAATGGCCAGCGTCAGGCGGAGGGTGCCGTGCAGCGGATTCCAGGCTGGGGCAAGAAGGTAGAAGCGATCCTTGAGGATCAATTGGTCGATGCTTCCTGGCCGAAGTTCCTGCATCCCTGTCCCCTCAGTGACGAGTGTTTTCTGGTGTCGTGTCAGCCGACGAGCGAGTCGCGATGGGGCGTGTACCTGGTGGACGTCTTCGACAACATGGTCTTGCTGCACGAGGAAGAAGGTTGGCTGTTGTTCGAACCGGTGGTCTTGCAGAAAACGCCGCGTCCGAAGCTGATTCCCGATCGGGTCGATCACGCCTCGCGGGAAGCGACCGTGTACTTAACCGACGTCTATGCGGGCGAAGGGCTCCGAGGGATCCCGCGCGGCGCGGTGAAGAGACTCCGGCTTTTCACCTATCACTTCAACTACTTCGGCACCTCGGGCATTGAGGACTACGTCGGCATGGACGGTCCCTGGGACGTGCGGCGGGTCCTGGGTAGCGTGCCCGTCAGGGAGGACGGTTCAGCCTACTTTGTCGTGCCGGCCAATACGCCGATCGCGGTTCAGCCGTTGGACGCCGAGGGCAAGGCTCTGCAACTGATGCGGAGTTGGTTTACGGCCATGCCGGGCGAGGTTGTTTCCTGCGTCGGTTGCCACGAGGAGGTCAACCGGGCACCGCCCCGGCGGCGCGTTGGCACGCTCGCCGGCGAGCCGTCGCGGATCGAGCCGTGGTACGGCCCGGTGCGCGGGTTTAGCTGGGACCGTGAGGTTCAGCCGGTCTTGGACAAGTACTGCGTGGTTTGCCACGACGGCCGGGAGCAAGCCGATGGGCGAACGGCGCCGGATCTCCGACGCGCCGAGCCGAAGACACTGCCGTACTCGGACGCCCCCTTCCCGCCGTCGTTCTACGCCTTGCGCCGCTTCGTTCGCAGCCCCGGGCTGGAAGGCGACCCGCGCGTGCTGCCGGTGGCCGACTACCATGCGGACACCAGCCCGCTGGTGCGGATGTTGCGGAAGGGCCATCACAACGTGCGGCTGGACACGGAGGCCTGGGACCGCCTGGCGACTTGGATCGACATGAATTCTCCGGCCTACGGCACGTGGCTGGAGATACCCAGCGTGCGTGGCAATCCGATGGTTCGCCAATGTCGCGATCGCCGGAACGAGTCGCTTCGACGTTACCGCGGGATGGACGAAGATCCCGAAGCGATTCCGGACGCTCCGCCGCAGCCCGTGATCCCAGTGACGCCGCCGCCGGAGACGGTCGCGGCAGAACCGATCCGGGTTGCCGGCTGGCCCTTCTCCACCGAGGAGGCCAAGCGGCGACAAGCCGCCGCCGGCGCGCGGACCGAGACAGAGATTGATCTTGGCGCAGGGGTCAAGATGCAGTTGGCGTTGATCCCGGCCGGAGAATTCGTGCTGGGGGGATCGGCGGCGTATGCCGACGAACGGCCGCTGAGCAAGGCGTCGATCGAGCAGCCTTTCTGGATGGGTAAGGTCGAAGTGACCAATGAGCAATACCAGCGTTTCAACGCGGCACACCAGAGCGGGAGCGAAGCCATGTTGTGGCTGAAGTGGAGCTGGGAGGATTACGCCAGCTTGAACCAGCCTCGCCAGCCCGTCTGCCGGGTCTCCTGCAACGAGGCCAACGCGTTTTGCCGATGGCTGTCGCAACGGACCGGCAGGACGTTTGTGCTGCCCAGCGAAGCGCAGTGGGAGTGGGCCTGCCGAGCGGGAACGGACACGCCGTTGAATTTCGGACCCCCGGGCACCGATTCGGCGTCCTTTGCGAACCTGGCGGACGCGTCGCTGCTGAACTTCACGGGTTGGCCAAGAACAACACCGTTTGGAAGGGTCGAGCGGGTCAGACAATTCTATGCGGTGGATCCCGTCGACGACAAGCAACGGGTCTCGGCGGCGGTGGGATCGTACCGACCCAACCCCTGGGGCCTCCACGAAGTGCACGGCAACGTGAGCGAATGGACCCGCAGCGCCTATCTGGCGTATCCTTTTCGTGCCGCCGCTGCGCAGCACGGCGATCCCGGGTCTCGCAAGGTGGTTCGCGGCGGCTCGTGGTATGACCGCGCCGACTTGGCACGTTCCGGCTGTCGCGGGAGTTACTGGCCGTGGCAACGAGTCTTCGACGTGGGATTTCGCGTTGTGTGCAAAGCCAATTAGCGCGCCCGCAGACACAAGGCGGTTTCGATATGGAGGCTCGTAAGACACTGGTGGACCGTGCCATCGGCTTTGGGCGGCCCGAGCGCGTGCCGATCGTGTTTTGGAATCGCGACCAGACCGAGGGTGACGTGATGTTGTACC
>CAZUAM010000053.1:5876-15578 GCA_964618095.1 uncultured Planctomycetaceae bacterium
GGCGACCCGACGGTCAACGCGTGGGACTGGTCGCACAACGAATGGGGCTACCGCCTGGAGTCTCGCGACGACGGGACGATGGGATATCCGGCCGATCCCTTCTGGAGCGACTTGCCTGGGCCTTGCGACGTGCAAGCTCCCCCCCTGCGCGAGGACCAGCGGATGGCAGCGGCCCCGGCGTTCTTCGACGAGTGTGGTGATCGCTACCGGCTGGCCAGCCTCGATCTGAGTGGTTTCACGGTCTATACGCTGTTGCGGGGCTTTGAAGAGGCGATGCAGGACTTTCTGCTTCGGCCCGAAGACTTTGCGCCCCTGATGGACTCGATCATGGATTTCGAGTGCGAACTGGCGGCGATGGCCGCGCGGCACGGCTTCCACGGGATCCATTTTGCCGACGATTGGGGGACCCAGACCGGCCTGATCATTTCCCCGCACCTCTGGCGCAAGCTGTTCAAGCCCCGTTACCGCCGGCAGTTTGCGCGGGCGCACGAATCGGGACTGGACGTCTGGTATCACTGTTGCGGCAACCTGACGGACATTGCCGGAGATTTTTGCGAGATCGGCGTGGACGTGCTGAACATCGCCCAGCCGAACGTGGTGGATCTGGCCGCGACGGGACGGCGGCTGCGGGGAAGGCAGTGCTTCATGGTGCCGATCAGCTACCAGACGGACTCCATTCGCGGAACGCCCGAGGAAATATACGCCGAAGCGCAGCGCATGTACGATTTGTTGGGAACCGCAGCCGGGGGGCTCATCGGCTATGTCGAGGAGTACGGCTGCATGGGAATGTCGCAGCAGAACTACCGGGCCTGCGGCGAGGCCTTTCGGCGTCTGAGCCCGGCCACGATCCGGACACGCGATGAACCCACTTTCGACCATGCCGCGGACGTATGCGCCCCGCGGGCCGCCGAGGCGAGCAACCCGGACAAGCCGGGAAAGGCACCGTAGCGTCAGCAGAGCCAGCTACCCGCACAACCTGGCGACGTCGTGCTGCTACTGTTTGTCGAAGGCGGCATCGAAGGCCACTTGGCTGGGCTGGAAGTCGAGCTTGCGAACGTACTGGAGTGCCTCGCGGGCGCCATGCTCGCGGTCCATGCCGCTGTCTTCCCACTCGACCGAGAGTGGACCCGTATAGCCGACATCGTTCAGGGCACGAATGATTTCCTCGAAGTTCACGCCGCCGTGGCCCAACGAGCGGAAGTCCCAGCCACGACGCGGATCACCGAAGTTCAGATGACTGCCCAAGATGCCGGTCTTGCCGTTGAGCTTGACAATCGCGTCTTTCATGTGGACGTGATAGATCCGGTCCGGAAACGTACGGATGAATTCAACCGGGTCCATGCCCTGCCAGATCAGGTGACTGGGATCGAAATTGAAGCCGAATTCCTTCCGGTAGTCCAGCGTTTCCAGTGCCCGCTGGGCAGTCACCACATCGAACGCGATCTCGGTCGGGTGGACCTCCAGAGCAAACTTCACGTCACACTCGTCAAAGACGTCGAGAATCGGGTTGAACCGCTCGGCCAGGAGCCGGAAACCGTCGTCGATCATTGCCTGCGGGACCGTCGGAAACGAGTACAGGAGGTGCCAGATGCTCGAGCCCGTGAAACCGTTGACCACCTCGACGCCGAGTCTCTTGGCGGCCCGGGCAGTCTGTTTGAGCCTTTCGGCTGCTCGGGCGTTCACGCCGGCCGGATCCCCGTCTCCCCAGACGTCCGGGGGCAGCACCGACTTGTGCCGGGCGTCGATGTTGTCCAGCACGGCCTGGCCGACCAGGTGATTGCTGATGGCGAATACCTGCATGTCGTGCCGCTGCAAAAGTTCACGCTTCTGCCGGCAATACGCCTCGTCGGCCAAGGCCTTGTCGACTTCAAAGTGATCACCCCAACAGGCCAGCTCCAGCCCGTCATAGCCGTATTGCTTGCACTTGCCGGCCAACTCTTCCAGCGGCAGATCGGCCCATTGGCCGGTACATAGGGTTATTGGTCGTGACATGTTACGCTCCTCCTTTGACAACCGTTGACGGAAGCCCGTACCTGAAGGCAGCACAGCTACTGCCGGCCACTATTCTGACCGAATTCCCCCTTGCAGACAACCATCGGCCAGGGCGAGGTGGATGGCCGTGGAAAGCCCGGATCTCATCCTGCTCAGTTCCACCGGAAGATTGTCTTTTCCGGCATCATCGGGAGAATATCGAAGTTATCAGAGGGCGTACCGCTGGACAAGCGTCGTGGAGAGGGCCTCGAGCCGATGGGCGTCGGCATAGGCTTTCAGCTCGGCCGGGTGCTCGGGCCCCGGCTCGGGAAAGACGTTTTCCCGGAACAACTGTACGGCCTGCTGCATGGCCTCCGCACCGAGGGCCGGATCGTAGCGGCCTCGCCGGTTCCTGATTCCGTTGATCGCGGATCCGGCCAGGAAAAGATAATTCGACGCACCTGCCCCCCGGCTGACGTCGATCAAGTTGGCGATGATATTCCCCTGGTCCAGACCTCCGGCGCGGGCCATCATCACGGGCGGATGCCCCGCCAGGGGACGGCTGAGCATCTCTTCGCACCGTCGCCATTCGAGTCCGCCGGGTCGAAGCAGACTTCGGCCGTGGCAAGACGGCGCGGTCTGACGGAAATCGACTCCGTCGAGCCGGGCCAGCAGATCGAGCACCTCGCGCCAGATGTGCCGGGTTCTCGAGCTGATGCCCCCGTTGTGCCCGTAGATGGCGGGCGGGTTGGGAAGATCGGCCGTCAAGTCGCGGACCATTCGCACGGCTCCGCCGACGTGGTATTCGCCGAACATGATCCCGTTGGCGCCGGCCTCGACCGCCTGCCTGACGTGGTCGGCCAGGCGGTTCGGCGGCGAGGTGACGTGCGGGGCATAGATCAGCCCTCGTCCCGCGCGAAGCAAGCTGCTGCGTTTCACCGCCTCGACGGCAAGCCGTACACGTTTCCCTAACGGGGCGAAAGAGACGTCGGGCAGGAGATTCTCGTCCTCCTTGACGAACAAGAACATCGAATTTGCAGCCGCCTCTGCGACGATCTCCGCCTCCTCTTGCGGCGTGATCCCCGTGCAAGGCTTCAGAATCGTCCCGAAGGCCAACTCGCTCTCGGGGAAGGCGGTCAGCCTGCGGACGCCCGGCGCCCCGTAAGCCGGACCGGGAAAGCGCCGCAAGGTTTCATCCGACATGGCCAGATCGACGAGCTTGACGTCCGCGTGCTCGGTAAGCGCAAACACGCCGGCTCCCGCCGTGACGTGCAGAAGGTCGGTCGAGTAGAGATTCCCCGGCTCGTCCAAGAGCACCTTGAGCGGAAAAGCCACCCGTACGACGCCGATTCGATCCGCCGGGTCCAGAGCAACGGCGTCGACCACCTTCCCCGAGCACTCGGCCAAGAGCGAGCCTTCCGGCGCCGTCCGCACGCCACTGGTCATGTGGTAGGCGATCTCGCGTCCGACCTTAGCCGGCCCCATGCTTCGGGCCACCACGAAATACGTCGCCACCACGCTTTCTGAGAGGTCGGGTGGCGGGAACTCTTCCATCGCATCGCAGACCACGCGGTGAATCTGCTCCTCCCGATGATCCAGATCCAGTCGGAGAAGCTCAAGCGTTTTGTCGTCCAAGTGCTTCATTGAGGTGCGTTCTCCACTTGACGGTGCATCCGGCTGAACGATGCATCACAGGGGCCAGGCGTTCCAAGCACCTTGGATCTCGTCGGCCAGCGGTGAGTTCGGCCCAATCGCGCAGACGTTTTCCAGGACGCTGCCCAGGCCCTCCCGGGAGAGCCTTTGGGCGAGTGTCATCGACTGTGGATCCGCGGGGTGATTGTATTTGAGCGCCGTCACGATCCCTTTCACGATCCAGTGGTGCGCCAGCCCATATTCAACCGCCAGTTGTGCCGGTGCCACGAGTCGCTCTCGGCAAGAGAGCTTGCGGAGGGGATCGCGGACGACGCGAAGGATACGGTCTCTCATTTCCGGCACCGCGCCGCGCACGCACAAGTCGCGTTTGTAGGCCTCGATCGACTCCGCCGAGAAGCCGTGCTTTTGCCGCACGACCTCACCAAGCTCGTCCAGTGCGCCCAGCACGTGCTCCGCCACGACCGGATCAGCTACGGCTTCGTGGATGTATTGATGACCACGATGAAAGCCGGCATACCCGCAGACGGCATGGCCACCATTATGCACAAACAGCTTGCGTTCCAGGCGGGCCGACTGGTTGTCGACCAGTTCCAGGGCCGTCAGGTTGGCCGGCTTTTGCCCGCGAAAGGCTTCGGCTCGGGCGGTCCACTCGTTGTAGTCCTCGGCAATGATCACCAACGGATCGGGCTCCGGCCTCGGCACGACTCGACTGATCATGCAGTCGGGGAAGCCGACGTACTGCTCGCACCAGGCCAACTGCTTGCCGGTCAGCAGTCGCCGGACGTGTCTGCCCAGCGTTGACGAGCTGTCCATCATGTTTTCGCAGGCGATGCAGTTGAGCGGGGTGGTGCGGCCGGCCGCTGCGCGGGCAGAAACCCCCAAAGCGATTGTTTTGGCCACGTCGCTGAGGTTCTGATCGAAGACGGCCGTGAGCACCAGGGCCGCGTCGCGGATTTCCTCGGCGATGGCTTGGCGCTGCAAGTGGTGATACACGCGGAAGGGGCTGACGTTGATATCGCATGGTCGGGCACCGTGGAGCCTGACCTTGTACCGTCCGGCCCGCTCGAGCGCCTCGACTAGATCCTTCTTCTCGTCGACGAAGATGATCTCGAAACCGGCTTCCCAGGCCAGCAGGCCCACGTGACCTCGCCCCGTGGCGCCGGCGCCGAACACAACGGCTTTTCCTAGCATGAGGCAAGACTCCTGCTGGTGCTGCTCTTGACCGGATCCGCTGTGGCCTGGCCGGGGGATTCAGCGGTGATAGTCGTCTTCGACGCGGACCACGTCGTCCAATTCCGGCGTGCTGACCTCCAACGGCCGGACGTCTTCCACGGCGATCGCCCGATGCTTCTTGCCGGGCCGGTTCTCGACGACGTCGCCCGGATTCAGCGTCAGCGTCTCCATTTGTCCGGCTTCGTTTTCCCACTCCATTTCGAGCACGCCGCGATCGACGAAAATGTGTTCGTGCTTCTTGACGTGGTACTGCAAACTGGACCGGGTGCCCTTGTTGATTTCGATGATCTTCAACGCGTACTTATCGGTATGGGCGACCCAGATTTCTCTGCCCCACGGCTTGTTTACGATCTTCATCGGTTCGTCCTTCCACGGTCCGGCACGGCGAGGGTCTCCGTCTTGTATCCTCCTCGAGCCAGGTCTTGGAGAAAGAGCAGGCCGAAAACCACGGTCAGCACGATGGACATGAGTGCGACCCTGCGGAAGGAGACCTTCCCGCCGTAGTTGTCCGCAGGTCCCAGCAGCTCTTTGGCGGTCTTGGCGGCGTCGGCTTTGGGGGCCGCGGTGATCGCGCTGCGCAAGGCATTGGCGGTATGGATCTTCGGCAACGGCTCCCCGCCGGCAGTCGCGTCGAGGACTCGTTGGGCGTCGTCGATGGCCTGCTGGACGTCTTCGGTCGCTCTTCCTTCAGCCGCCGTCTTCAACGCGGGAAAGGTGTCTACGACGTTTCTCAGACAGGCGATCGTCTGCTGGGCGGGCAGCTTCTCGTTCAGGTGATTGTCGGCGATCCGGCCCATCGTCGGCGTGGTCACGACGCCCACGAAAACCATACCCGTGGCCCCCAGCATTGCCAACGCCAGGGCGCCACCCTTGGGGACGCGCTCCGAAGTAACTCCGATCATCGTGGGCCAGAAGTAAGAGATTCCCAACGCGAACACCGTACCGGCCGCAAGGGCCATGCCCAAGGACTCGCTGAAGCTGAGCCAGAACAGTCCCAGTCCGCTGAGAATCGCCGAGCAAAACAGGATCCCCGTGGGAGAAAGTCGACGTCCGACCGGGCCGGCAACGTATCGCATCAGGGCCATCAGCAGGTTGATCCAGACGAGGACCAGGATGCCGGGGATGCCGGCCGACTGCAATACGGCGGGCACCCAGCGATTGGGGCCCAGCTCCACCGAGGCGGTCAGCATCATGCACACCAGCAAGACCAAGAACAGCGGCCGGAAGAGCGTCTCCTTGAACATCGCCGCGAACGACACGCCCGACTGGACTCGCTCCGTGGCGGGGAACTTTTGTCCCAGAAACAGAAAGCCGTAGGTCATGGCCGGCACCAGAATCAAAGCCAGCTTCAACTGCCAGGACTCGATCGACAGCCGGTCCAGGCCAAACGCGATCAGCCCGCCCAGGACGATCCCCCCGGGAAACCAGAGATGGAGCTTGTTGAACATCTCGTTTTTTCGATCGGCGTAGAGCGTGGCAATCAAGGGATTGCAGGCAGCCTGCACAAGGCCGTCGGCCATGGAAAGCGTGAGTGCTCCGGCAAACAGCATCGCGAATCCGTTGGCCAGTATCATCAACAAGGCCCCGGCGACATGGCCGACCACGGCCAGCCGCAGCACCAATCTCATTCCCACCACGTCGCACAGCGAGCCGAAGGTCAGGATCGTGACGGTGAAGCCCCACATGGCGGCCCCGCCAATCCATCCGACGTGCTCGTTGGTGAGCACAAAATGCTCTTTCAGCGGCCCCATCACGGCGCTGATCGCGATGAAAGTCATCGCGCTGGCGCCCACTCCAAAACAGCTTGCCGTGAAGAGTCTCCTCGGATTGATTGCCACAGTACGATCCACGTCGTCCGGGCCGACTTCGGAACTCATGGTTTGCGCTCCCTTTCCATCAGACGCGGAGACGGACAAGCCGGCTCGAAGCCTGGCTTCTTGCTCGATCCGGCTGGGCTTCGTGCGGTGAGGGAATTGCCGGAATACCTTGTCATAGACTGTCTTTCGGAGTACATTCACCGACGGCGGATTATCCCACCGCCGGCGGCAAAATGCAAGTGCATGGGCGAAAATCCCCGCGCCTTTTGGTGACAAGGTGATTCCTGGAGGCGCACACCACGCAGCAGAGGGTGTCTTGGACTTCTTGATTCGGGAGGCTACCATAACACCAACAGAAAGGGACCCGTTCGATGAATCTGCCGCAACGCTTTGCTGATACAAGCAGGATTCTCGGCATCCTTTGCCGGCTTTCGCTCTGGACTGCGCTTTTGGCAATACCCAGGGTCGCCGCCGCGCAGGAGCGGGCAAGAGAAGCTGGCTGGAATCGAGTTCTGGAGGCGGTGCCTCCGGGCTATTTCCTGCACGCCTACGACGACTGCGGCGTGCCCGAGCGGCAACCCCACGTGCAGATGCAGGACAGCTACTGCTGGACGTTTCAGACTAGCGATACCGACGCGGATCTGAAATCCCGCTCGGCCGTCTTCAGCTATAAGGCGGTCAACATGGTCTACCCGGACTTGGACCCGTCGCCGTCGTACGTGCTGGCGGTCACTTACGCCAGCGACCACGTCTATAAGCGAGTCCAGAGCCTTTGGGCGGGCGACGTTCAACTGCATGGACCTTACGCGCTGCCGAAAGCCAAGGCCGTTCGGCTGATCGTGCCGGTGCCCGCCTCGGTGATGCAAACCGGAAAGATGGCATTGCAGTGGAGAATCCATGGCGAAGTGAATGCGACGGTGTCGATCGTCGAACTGTGGGCCAACGCCAAGCCAAAGCACGATGCACTCAGGTTCTCGGGCATTTCAGCCCTGTTTGCCGATTTGACGGGAGAGGTGCTCGACCTGGCCTACGCCCCGGTTGCAGGGGCCAAAGTGCAATTGCACTGCTCGGACAAGACCGAACCGTTGGCTACGGCTGAAACACAGGCGGATGGTTGGTTCAGCTTTTCAAGAAGCACTTTTGAGGACCTAAGTCCCAACCAAGATCTTCAAGTAACGGCAAGCCTGGATGGCCGGACCGTCTCGCATACGGTGCCGGCTTCCAGGCGAACGTTTCGTCCGGTACGTTACCGGCCCATCCCCAGCCGCGTTGCGGATCTTGACGAACCCCGACAGTCCTTGAACGGGACGTGGAAGATCGATCCGGCCCCATCGGAGGACGTCGGTGGGCGGCCTCTCGATGCCGAGCCGTGGAAGGACTTTCGTGTTCCCGGCCAGTGGCGGCAGCAAGGTTTCAAGATCCCCAAGGAGCAACCGGTTGCCGTTGCCCGAGAGTTTACCGTGCCGGCCACATGGTCGGACTATCGCATCTTCTTGAACTTCGACGCGATCCACGCCGGAACCCATTACCGGCTTAACGGCCAGCCGCTGGGCTACAGCGAGAATCTCTTTACACCCGTGCAATGGGAGATTACGTCGTTGGTCCGTCCGGGAGAGAAGAACCGGCTGGATCTTCAGATGAAGGTCGAAACGGTCTCCGAGCAACTCTCCTATTCCAGCGCATACGCGTTCCATACCTTGGGAGGCATCGACCGTGCCGTGAGCATCTTCGCCTTGCCCAAGATCCACGTGAAGGACTTGCACCTGGCCACGCAACTCGATAAGGCCTATCGCGATGCCGAGCTGAAGGTGAACCTCACGTTGGACAACCCACACGAGCAGGCGGTTGCCGGCCTTGCGCTGGATATCTTGCTGCAAGGCCCCGATGGCAAGCCGGTCGGGCTTTCCACATCGCGCGTGATGCTGGATCCATTGGCATCGGGAACCACCTCGGTCAATGTTACGTCTCGGGTGAGCAATCCGCCCAAGTGGAACGCCGAGAAACCCCGTCTACACAGGTTGGCCTTGGAATTGAAGCATGGCGGAAAACTCCTTCAGCGCATCGAGCGCAACGTGGGCTTCCGGCAAATCGAGATCCGCGGCAGCCAGTTGTTGGTCAACGGCGTGCCGGTGAAACTGGCCGGCGCCTGTCGCCACGAAATTGATCCACTCAGCGGTCGGGCCAACACGATGCGACACGCGGAACAAGATGTCAGCCTGATCAAGGCCGCCAATCTGAACTACATTCGCACGTCCCACTATCCGCCAACCATGGAGCTGGTCGAGGCGGCCGACAAGCACGGCGTCTACCTGGAAGTCGAGGCGCCCTTCTGCTGGGTCGGCGCGCAGGAGGACCTGAAGCACCTGGAGGAAATCCTCGTGCCCACTTCGGCGATGATCGACTACTACCATGCCCATCCGAGCGTGACTCTCTGGTCGTTGGCCAACGAGTCGCACTTCAATCGGTTCTTCGAGATCTCCCATCGCATGGTCAAGCACCTCGATCCGACACGGCCGACGACGTTCAACAATCCCGATCCCAAGCGGATCTGCGATATCGCGAATCTTCACTATCCGCCGATGCCCTATGATGAGCAGGCTAAGGAAGATCCTCGTCCTTTGATCCTGGGCGAGTACTACTTCCCGGTGTGCCATGAGCAGACCGACGTACGGATCAATCCCGGGCTGCGGGAGTTGTTTGGTTTCGGTCACAGTAACCCCGACTCGCCTTGGGGCCGGAAGTGCGCCGAGAGCTTTGCGAAACCGTACTTGAAGCCTTGCACGCCGCCCGGGGCATGGAGCCATATTGTTCATTCGAAGCGGGTCATCGGCGGGGCGATCTTTGCTGCCCTGGACGAGCCGTTCTACTTCGCCGACGGCACGCACGCCGGCTACGCCTGGCACCATGGTTTCTGGGGAATCCTTGACGCCTGGCGCCGGCCCAAGCCTGAGTGGTGGCTCTCGAGGTTCGTCTTCTCTCCGGTCTGGTTCCCGGTCCGCCAGGCGGACTTCGCGCCGGGCCAGGAGTC
>CAZUAM010000053.1:15588-18439 GCA_964618095.1 uncultured Planctomycetaceae bacterium
AGTCGATTCGCCTGCCGGTCGAGAACCGCTACTCGTTCACAGATCTCAGCGAGCTGGAGTTCACCTGGCAGGTCGCAGGCAAGCGAGGTGTTCTAGACGTCAGCGTGCCACCCCGGTCCGAAGGTAGAATCAGTATCCCGGTTCCCCCGGGAACCGCCGCCGGACAGACACTCCTCTTGAAAGTGACCCGCGCTAATGGCGAACTGGTGAACGTTCTGGCAATTCAACTTGGCCCGAAACAGCAGGACCCCCTCCCGAGTCCAAAGGCAGGCGCTCCGGAGTTCCGCGACGAGGGCAACACGGTAGTGATCGAGGGCCAAGGGTTCTCTTTGATCTTCGACAAGACAACCGGGGATTTCCGCCCCGACGATCCGCGACACCGAGCAGCCGTGATTCGATTTCCCCGTCCACACGTGACGCGCTACGACTTCGGCGACCTGGCCGGGGCCCATGGCAAGCCCTATGCCGTTTTTCCCGACGAGAAGACGCGGTCTCTCGATCGAGTGACCGTAAAGGCACTCCGCGAAGGGCTCGAGCTGGTGGTCCGCGACCGCTATAGGCTGCTTGCCGGAACGACCCGTGTGCTGATCGATAGGTCGGGCATCGCCAAGGTGTCCTACGATTACACATATCTCGGCGACGACATGGATACTCGTGAGGCGGGCGTCCGCTTGGCGCTCAATCCCGAGTGCGACGAAGTTGTCTGGCGGCGATGGTCCGAGTGGGACGTCTTTCCGCCGGATTCGATCAGCCGTACTGAGGGCCGCGCCAAGGCGCGGCGCACCGCTCGGCGAGAGACCGATCCCGAAGGCGTTCCGCCCACTTGGCCTTGGAGTCTGGATCAAAGCGAACAGGGGACGGCCGATTTCCGGTCGGTCAAGTTCAATATTTACGAAGCGGCCATGACCGCCAGCGACGGGACGGGCCTTCGAGTCCACGCCCATGCCGACCTGCACGTACGGCCGTGCCTGACCGACGGCGCCGTTTTGATGCACGTTCTTTCGCGATGCCCCTTGGGGCAGGTCGTCCTCAAGCGTGGCGACCGGCTGACTGGCGACGTTGTCATCGCATTGGTCGGGCCGTAGGGAAGGATGTGACTTCTCCATGCCACAGAATGTTCACGAGATCGTCGACCTGGGAGTGATTGCGGTCGATGAGATGTTGTATGTCGACGGCTATCCACCGGCCGACGGCAGACCCTTTTTCAAATCAACAGCCAGCCACGGGCCAGATACACCAAAATGCGAACGTCTCTTCGACTTACCGTCAAGGCAGTGGTCGCAACCTTGACAGCCGCCCTGCCTGCACGAGTCGACGCGATGGAAGCTTCGCTCGACGAAATGCTGGAAGGCCGCCGTTTCGTGGCGGCGAAGCTGGAGGGTACTGAAGACCCGAAGTGGTTGCCTCCTGTGTTGCTAGTTCGGGAGAACCACGGTCCGGTGTCCAAGAATGCCCGGGGTGGCCAACCGCTGAGACTCGTCGACGTCCAATACACCCGCGGCCTCTACTGTCACGCCGACAGCCGAATTGAAGTGCGGCTGCCGGGACCCGGCAAGAGGTTTTCGGCCGTGGTCGGCCTCGACAGCAACAACCAGACGCGGCCCGGTCGCGGCAGCGTCGTGTTCTCGGTAGCAGCGGCCGCCGAGGAGCTCTTCCGCTCGGACGTGATGCGCGAAGGGATGCCCGGCCTGCCCGTCCAAGTCGATCTGAGCGGCGTGACGGAGTTCGTCCTAAAAATCAGCGATGGGGGCGACGGTATCTCGCACGATCAGGCCGACTGGGCTGATGCACAAGTCGAGTTGGCCGACGGTAGCATCCTGGGGCTGGGCGAGATGCCCATGGTCGGTTTACAGAGAGGACCGTATTCAACGGATGCGCCGTTTTCGTTCACTTACGGCGAGAAACCTTCTGCGGAATTACTTTCCGGCTGGGAATCGAACCGACAACGGAAGAAGCTTGATGCACGACGCACTCAGCACACGCTCACCTGGACCGATCCGAAGACCCGGCTGGTCGTGCAGTGCGTGGCAGTCGAGTATCACGATTTCCCCACCGTCGAGTGGACACTTCACTTCCAAAACGCCGGTTCAGCCGACACGCCTCTGCTGCAAGGTATTCAGGCGATGGATTTACGGCTGCGTCGTGGCCCGGCTTGCGAGTTTGTGCTGCATCACCTCCGGGGCGACTCGTGCACAGCGGACAGTTACGAGCCGCTGGAAACCATACTCGAGCCGAAAACCGAGAAGCGGTTCGCTCCTCACGGCGGTCGACCGACCAACGGTCAGTGGCCTTACTACAACATCCGCTGGGCGGCCGAAGGCGCGATTGCCGCGATCGGTTGGCCCGGCCAGTGGGCAATGATCTTCACACGGGATGAGGGCAACGTGCTGCGCGTACGAGGAGGGCAGGAAGTGACCCGCTTCAGGCTGCATCCGGGCGAAGAGATCCGCACGCCCTTGGCCGTGGTGCAGTTTTGCCGGGGGAGTCGAATCCATTCCCAAAACGTCTGGCGGCGCTGGATGCTGGCTCACAATCTACCCCGGCCCGGCGGCAAGCCTCCGCAGCCGATGTTGGCTTTCTGCTGTGGTGGGTTCTTCCCGGGGTTGAAATGCAATCAGTCCGACGAGTTGCGGTTCATCAAGACGCTGCTCGACCAACGCGTCGGACTGGACTATTGGTGGATGGACGCCGGTTGGTATCCGTGCGATGCGTGGCCGAAGGTCGGCACCTGGGAGGTCGATCGGACCCGTTTCCCGGGTGGACTGCGAGCAATCAGTGATTACGTGCATCAAAACAACTCAAAGTGAAAAGCTGGCAATGCTAGCAGCCTTGAATTCCAGCGAAAAAGGGG
>CAZUAM010000054.1:0-18370 GCA_964618095.1 uncultured Planctomycetaceae bacterium
CTCGCCCCGCTTGCGGGGAGAGGGGCCGGGGGTGAGGGGTTTTCGGATAGGCTCTAAGAGGCTGGGCGTGGTCGTGGCGGTGGTCTGCCTGGCGGCGATTGCGGCCATCGCCGTCCCCTTCTGGACTCGCGGCCGTGCAGCGACCACACTGATTGCGACTGCCAACGGATCTGCCCCCACCCGAGCGGCGGAGCCTGCCCCGAAGGGCAACGCGACGCTGAAGGTGATGACGCTCAACGTCGCCCACGGTCGCCGGAAGGCCCTGCATCAAGCCTTGCAGAAGCGTGCCAAGATCGAAGCGAACCTCGACGCGATCGCCGAGGTCCTTGTGCGAGAAGGGCCCCACGTCGTGGCATTGCAGGAAGCCGACGGACCGTCGATCTGGAGTGGGAGGTTTGACCACGTCGAATATCTTGCCCGCAATGCTCGATTTTCCCATCATTGCCGGGGCGAGCACGTCAAAGGAATGAAACTGTCCTATGGAACGGCCTTGCTGTCGCGGCTGGCGCTGGACGATTGCCGTTCGGTCACGTTCGCCCCGTCGCCGCCGACCCTCTCGAAGGGATTCGTGGTCGGTACGATTCAGTGGCCCGGCCGGCCCGGCCTGGAGATCGACTGCGTCTCGGTGCATCTGGATTTTTCCCGCAAGTCGGCCCGGCGGAAACAGATCCGGAAGATGATCACCGAGCTGTCGGAACGAGAGAACCCGTTGATCATTGCGGGGGATTTCAATTGCGAGTGGGCCGGAAAGGACCGGTCGCTGCGGACATTGGCAAAGGAACTCCAGGTGGTGGCGTACAAACCGACGGCCGAAGAAATGCCCACTTTTCCCAAGCTGAAGGAGCGCTTGGACTGGTTGTTGGTGTCGCCGGAGTTGGAGTTCGTCGAGTACAGAACCGTTCCCGATGCCGTGTCGGACCACCGCGGCGTCGTGGCCGTGCTGAAGATTGTCGATCAAAAAGACGTGCCCGAACCATGAAATACGCCATCGTCATCCCCGACGGCTCGGCCGACGAGCCCCAGGAGTCGCTCGGCGGCAAGACGCCGCTCGAGGCAGCCGACTTGCCGGCGATGGACGCGGTGGCCGCCTCGGGGGTGATCGGCCGGTCGAGCAACGTGCCCGAGGAGCTGCCGCCGGGCTCCGACGTGGCCATGCTGAGTCTGCTGGGCTACAACCCGCTGGAGCATTTCACCGGCCGGGCCCCCTTGGAAGCGGCCGCCCAAGGTATCGAACTGGGCTCCGAGGACTGGGCCGTCCGCTGCAACCTGGTGACAATCGAAGACCAGGTGATGCGGGACTTCACGGCCGGACACATATCGTCCCGGGAGGCGGCCGAGCTGCTGAAAACCGCCCAGGAAGAACTCGGCGGCGAGCGGCTGCAATTCTATCCGGGCGTCAGTTATCGGAACCTGCTGGTCTGTCGCGGTGCGGACAGCCCGCTGCCGTTCTCGCCGGACACCCGCACCACCCCGCCCCACGACCTGACGGACAAGCCGGTAGGGGAAGACTATCCCCGCGGGCCGGGTAGCGAGATGTTGTGCCAACTGATGGGCGACAGCATCGCCCTGTTTGCCGAGCACCCGGTCAACGTCGCCCGCCGCCGAGAGGGCAAGCTGCCGGCGACGAACATCTGGCTCTGGGGCCTGGGACGGCGGCCGGAGCTAAGGCCGTTTGCCGAGCTGTACGGCAAGCAGGGGGCCATGATCACGGCGGTCGATCTCTTGCGGGGCCTGGCCACGCTGATCGGCTGGCAGCGGATCGAGGTGCCCGGGGCCACCGGGTACACCGACACCGACTACGCCGCCAAGGGCCGCTACGCGGTCGACGCGCTGAAGCAGTTCGACCTGGTCTGCGTCCACGTGGAGGCCACCGACGAGGCCTCGCACCAGGGTGACGCGACGGCCAAGGTCACCGCGCTGGAGGAGATCGACCGGCACGTCGTCGGGCCGCTCCACGAGGCATTGAAGTCGCAGGGCGACTACCGTATCCTGGTCACGCCCGACCACCCCACCCCGCTGAGGATCAAGACCCACAGCCACGGCTTCGTTCCGTTGGCCATCGCCGGCGTGGGCATCGGGCCCGACGCGGCAACCAGCTACGACGATCCGACGGCGGACGAGTCTTCACTCGTCTTCGACGAGGGCTGGCGGCTAATGGGATGGTTTGTTCACTAGTCTCTGACAAGATCGGTAAGCAGAGACGGGGAGACTCTCTTGACACGCACTTCCCCGCGTATTAGTCTACGAGTAGAACTGTGGAAAGAGCGGTGGCGTACGTCCAATTCGATCACGTCCACGGATCCCTCACCGAGAGGGGAGCAACAGATGAAGACGAACATGTTGTCTGAACATCCTTCATTTCTGGAAAAGGACTTCCGCGACGACCTAGAGGCATTGGCGTCGGCATCGCCCGAGATGGTAGTAGCGATTCGGAACTGGATCGCGTCGTTGAGTGAGTGGGCGGACACTGAGGACGATAGGAAGTGGATTCCTCTTGCCAGAGAGACCGGAAAGACCATCGACGAACTCCAGACCTTGTTCCGTCCCATTCGTTGGATAAGTCTGGTTTGTCAGAACGATCGCCTTGCCCTTTCGGACGTGCTGGACGAGTTGCACGAATCGGGTCTGGTGGGAGACAAAGACCTTCGCAACATGCTCGCGGGGTTGCTCAATGCACTTGAGAGGCTTGTGAGATTAGCATACGATGTAGTCGCTCCATCGCTACCCTTGCTGGGGATTAGGAGAATCCGGACTAGATGTATCTTGGTCTCGGAGTACGACAAAGAGTTCGACGTTGGCGAAGATGCGCCTGAAACATACAGGCCGTCGGTTGATGCCCTGCACCCCAAAGTTATCCTCGAGCTTGAGTTCCGGGACAAGGAGCACAAGAACATCGGCATTGCCCTGTCGGAAAGCGATCTGGAAGTCGTGACGAAGTGGCTGACGCTTGCTAGAGTCCAGTTGGCGGCGTTAACACAAGCTGTTCCCAATGGGATGTTGCCTGGTCAAAAAGCGGAAGAACAGCCATGAGCGAAGAGCAGTATTCCTCCAACCCTGCCCCTCCGAGGCGACTGCCTTCCAGGCAGTCCAAAAGCCAGTCTTCGTACGGCGCGTCCTCGCGCAGAATCCCTCACAGCCAGCGTGTACCTTTTCAGTACGTGCCGCCCCGCGAGATGTCGGACCCCCTGGAAGGGGAGCGGCGAGCACGGGAATCCACCCGTAGGCCCGTCGAGCGATGGCCGGAAAGGAGACGGCGCTCTGCAGAGCGTCTCTTGCGTGCTTGGCAGAGTGTTGCACCGAGTCTCGGTACGCCGTCATTCGCGGTGCATGCGGACCGATTCGTCGAGGAGATCGAACAGGAGATCCCGGTCTTCAGGCAAGTGCCGTATGAGGAGGTTTACTCCGGTGTTCTCCAATTGATCCGCAACATTCTGACCGGCCCCAATTTCGCGCGCCTGGAGAGGCCTCAGCTCGGGGAGGTCGTCATGTCGGTATTGAACCTCCTGACTGTTCCCAGTCCGCTTTCGCTGCACACCTATGATCGAGCGCTTGACATCCTGCTTGAACGCGGCGTGATTCCATAAGATATGACGCAAGTGAGTGCCGATGCCCGTAATCAAGGTACTTGTCGACAACTCCTGCGTCCTGGCCGCCTTGGACCACGACCTTATGCCTTTCGTGTCCGGGCAGTTGCCGAAGAAAGGTCCCGCATGTGAGTACTGGACCACCCAGTACCTGCGCATGGAGTTCTTTCGGAGGTGGATCATCACGGGCATCGAACTCTACTTCTGCGCAAGACGGATCGGGAGTCTGAAAGAGGCTTTGGCACATTTCAGCCATCGTTTCGGTCGGCAGCCAAAAATCATCCTGATGCTTGTGGCCAACTGTTGGGAGCGTGCCCTCAAAGATCCACCAGAAGACCATGTTGAGTATTGGGGATGGCAGGTCTACAGTTTAGCGTGCCTCTACGATAAGCTCTTCAATCGACATGTAACTCCTCCCGTAACGGGCTGCAGGAGAGGGGAGACTAGACTCGACCTCGACGCCCCGGTCGTTCGGAAGGCACTCCAAGACTTCTATGACCGGTTTACCGCCGGCCAGCACGACTGCAAGGTCCGGTCGCTTCTGGCGAATCCAGTGATCAGTTCTATGCTGCATGAGATCTTCGGAGCAGATGTCAAAGGATTCTCTGCCGATGCGCGCCGTGCCTTCAAGGACGCGAAACGGAAGTACACCAAGCTCGCGGCGGCAATAGATTGCGCCACCTGCCGGACTTGCAGTTCAATCGGCGACGTGCTCATAGCCATAGAACAACCGTCCTGGGGCACGTTGTATCACTCGGATCATGTTTTCGATCTTCTTTGCGCCCTCCTGAATAAGCCACATCACAAGGTTCAGATGCCTCCCCAATCTCGGTGAGGAAGTCAGTGGTCCCCGGCGTGTAATGAGTGGGTAGTATTCATGACTCGTAGCAATCGTTCTTGAAGCCTATGTCCATCATTGTTCAGAAATTCGGCGGCACCAGTGTGGCCGATAGCCAGAAGATCCTGGCGGCGGCGCGGAAGGCGGTCCGCGCGCAAATGGAAGGAAACCAGGTGGTGATGGTCGTCAGTGCGATGGGCCGCAACACCGACATGTTGGTCGATCTGGCCCGGCAGATCACCGACGAGCCGCCTGCGCGGGAAATGGACATGCTGCTCTCGACCGGTGAGCAGGTGAGCGTGGCCTTAATGGCCATGGCCATTCACTCGCTGGGGCACGAAGCCGTCAGCCTGACCGGTGCCCAGATCGGTATCGTCACCGACAGCCGCCACACCAAGGCCCGCATCCGATCGATCTCCACCGAGCGGATGCGGCGGGCGTTGGACGCGGGGAAGATCGTGATCGCGGCCGGGTTTCAGGGGATCGACGAGGCCTTCAACATCACCACCCTGGGGCGCGGCGGCAGCGACACCACCGCGGTCGCCCTGGCCGCGGTACTCGAGGCCGATAGCTGCGAAATCTACACCGACGTGGACGGGATCTACACCACCGATCCCCGCATCGTGCCCGAGGCACGCCGCACCCGGCGGATCAGCTACGACGAAATGCTGGAGCTGGCCAGCGCCGGGGCGGGAGTGATGCACAACCGTTCGATCGAGTTCGCCAAGAAGTTCTCCGTGCCGGTACACGTGCGGAGCAGCTTCAGCGACAATCCCGGCACCATGATCACCAGTCAGCCGGAAGTCGCCGAGATGCCGGTCTGCGGGGCGGCCATGGCCAAGAACGAAGCCCGCATCACCGTGCTGGGAGTTCCCGACCGGCCGGGAGCCGCCCTGGCGATCTCCTCCAAAATGGCGGCCAAGAACATCGCCCTGGACATGATCGTGCAGAACGTAGGCGCCCAGGGCCACGCCGATATCTCGTTTAGCATCTTCCGCGACGACCTGCCGGCGGCGCTGAAGGCCGTCGAGGAAGCCTCCGCGGAGTTGGGAACCGAGGGCCATAGCTGCGATCACGAGGTGTCGATGATCTCGGTGGTGGGACTGGGCATGGCTAAGCAGACGGGCGTGGCCGAAAAGATGTTCCGCGCGCTGGCCGAGAAGGGTATCAACATCCTGATGATCACCACCAGCGAAATCAAGATCTCGGTCCTCGTCCAGCGCCAATTCGTCCAGGAGGCCTTGCGAACCGTACACGAGGCCTTCCAGCTCGACCGGGAACCCCCAGAAGTGGCTTCTGCCGGCGACGCCACAACCTTGAAGTCCGAGCCCGGAAACACTGCCGAGATCGTGGCCCGAATGGAACGCATGGAGCAACTGCTCATCGAGGACATCACCCTGGACCATTCCCAGGCCCGGGTGACCGCCGTCGATCTGCCCGACATGCCCGGACGGGCGGCACAGGTCCTCGCCGAAATTGCCGAAGCCGGAATCGTGGTGGACATGATCGTCCAGAGCATCGGCCGGGAGGGTCACGCCAACATCTCCTTCACCGTGGCGCAAGAAGACCTTCCGGAGGCGGTCCGGGTGACGACCGGACTGGCGGAAGTGCTCGATTGTCCGCCGCCGACCAGTTGCCCCGAAGTCGCCAAATTGTCGGTCTTCGGCGTGGGCATACGGAGTCATACCGACGTGGCCAGCCGGATGTTTCAATCGCTCACCGCGGCGGGCATCAACGTCGATATGATCAGCACCAGCGAGGTCCGCATCAACGTGGTGGTCGACGGCCAGAAGGGCCAGCAGGGCCTGGCAGCGCTCAAGAAGGAGTTCGCCGACGTGATGGTCTGAAGCAAGGGGGAAGGGGGAAGGTGGAAGGGGGAAGGCGGAAGGGGGAAGAGGGACGGCGCAAGGGGGCAGACGCCGCTTCCTGAGGAGGCGGGGGAGATGAAGCATCAAGAGCTGCGCGATCGAACCAAGGATTTCGCGTTGCGCATCATCAAGATGTATTGCAGTCTTCCCAAGTCTACCGAAGCACAGGTATTGGGTAAGCAAGCTCTTCGCTCAGGAACGAGTGTGGCCGCGAACTATCGAGAGGCATCACGGGCTCGGTCCGATGCGGAACTTGCCTCCAAGCTGGGAATCGTTGAACAGGAACTTGACGAGACCCAACTCTGGCTCGAACTGCTCGTCGAATCGAGCATCGTGCCGGAAGGCAAGATGTCCAACTTGCTCCAGGAAGCAGATGAGCTGCTGAGAATCACCGTTGCTGCAATCAAGACAACAAGAAGCAGATTGTGACCCAACGTCACCGGTGCCGGCGGCCGTGTCCTCTCTCCGCCTTCCGCCTTCCGCCTTCCGCCTTCCGCCTTCCCTTCATTCCCCCAGCACGTCGTTGAGCACGTCTTCGTTGACGTAGATCGGCAGGGCCGGATTGCAGGTGACGGCCACCGCGATGGCGTCGGAGGGCCGGGCGTCGACCTCGACCAGCTCGCCCTCCTGGCGGACACGCAGCTTGGCAAAATAGGTGTGCTCCTTCAGCTCGCTGATCAAGACGTCCTGGAGCTCGGCCCCCAGGTTTTCGACCACGTTGACGATCAGGTCGTGCGTCAGCGGCCGCGGCGAGGGATAGCCCTTCACCCGCCGGTCGATGCTGGTGGCCTCGAAAATCCCGATCAAGATGGGAAAGGTCCGCTCGCCGTCGATTTCCTTCAGGTAGATCACCTGCTGATCGTTGATTTCGCTGATAATAATCCGCGACAATTCCATGGGGACGGGCATGGCCGTATCCTCGTGCACAAGCGGTGAACGTGGGGGACCCGGATCGGGCGTTCCCAGAAAACTCCATTATAGGTCACGTGACACTGTCTCGCCAGGGGGTCGGCGATGATGGACCCGAAGCCCTTGAAGGGCGGGGCCACGAGCAAGCGGGAAACGCGAGGCTGTTGCAGAACAAGGCCCGCTTCGGCCGTTATACCTCCTCGACGACCTTCAGCCCCATTAAAGTGCCCAGGTCCCGCATGTCCTGCAAGTGATTGCCGTAGAAGACCACCCGATGCAGCAATGTCATCATGCCCTCCTTTCCCAGGACCCCGCCGCCCCAGTTGTCGGCCATCTTGCGGGCGTCGGCCACCTCGGTGGTGATCTGGGTGCGGCAGCCGCGGTCGTCGTAGTTGGGAATCTCGGTGATCTTTCCGGTAGAGATCAGCATGGTGTCCAGGTTGACCAGCTTGGCACAGGTGATCTGCTGCCCGACGCGCATCTGAACCTCCAGCGATACTCCTGCGTTGGTGTCGCACTGGGTGCGGATGAGGAAGGGCGCGCGCTTTCCGCGCGGGCCGTCCAGCTTGGTTACCGACGTGCAGTGGGCGTGGATCACCGCGTTCTTCGAGGTATCGAAGAGCGGGTCGCTGATGAAGCCGGGCACACCGAAGGCGTAAGCGAAAATGAGCATGGTCAGCGTGGAGTCCATGTCTCCCTCGCAGGCCCCGACCAACCCAATATCGTTCAGCTTGCTGAAGGTCAGGCAGCACTTCGCCGGCGCCCCCATGCAATGTGAGCTGGCGATGGCCTGTGCCCGCTGCTTGATCATGATGTCCTTTATTGCCAGGTACAAGCGGGCGGAGTTGATGATCTTATCCCTGGGTGGTTCGACGATCTTCTTGGCCTGGCTGATCCAGTATTGCTCGGCCTCGGCCCGGGCGGCCTTGAGATCGACGGCCTTGTGGGCCTCGATGATCTTCTGATTGCTGATGGGGATCACCTCCGCGCCCAGGCGCTTCTTGATCTGTTCGGCGGAGCAGGCCGCCGCTGTCCCCTGAGGCGCGCCGACGACGAGGATTCGCGTCTGCCGCATCCGGCCGGGTACGCGCAACAGAGCCACGGCTCGGTCGATCTCGCGGTAATCGCTGGTGGGCAGCAAAAGGACCTTCTTTCCGGCCCTCTTCCACTGGGAGAAATACATCCACTGGTGGCCGCTGAAGGGGTAGAAGAACATCACGGTGGGGCGACCCAAGTCTACAAGCGGCTTCGCCCGCTCACCGGCACTGAAATTCAGGTGCAGCAGCAGCAGCCCGTCGGCGTCGCCCAGGTTCGCCGCCAGCTTGGCCGCTTCGGCGGCATTCTTCACCTGCTGGCCGCCGACGAACTTCACGTCACCCAACTTGTGCTCCAGCTCGGCAAGATACTTCTCATACTTGGCAATCTCCGCCGCAGCGTCGAAGCTCGGCTTGGGCCAGGCACCTCCGGAAGTGCCCACGTAGACCTTGTGGATCTTCACCGGCGGCAATTTGGGCCAACCCTCCGCGCCGGCCGCCATCACCGCCCGCCCGCCCAGTTGTCCGGCCAGCAGCACACCGCCGGCTGCGGTCGTTCCGAGAAACTGTCGTCGGCTGACTGATTTGCTCATGATTTGCTCCTTTCGGCAACAGGTAGTGTTCGACCCGCCTCGGTGATCTATCCCACCAGTATAGTAACTATTACTGGCACGGGCAAGAATGTGCCCAAATCAGCCGCAAACATGCGTATGCAGATCAGACCGCGTCAGTGGTCCTCCTGCCTGAAGCGGCAGTAGAGCCAGCATTATGCCGGGTTGACCTTATCCGAAGCGCCTTGTTTCTTGAGCGCAGCGAAGTTCGTCAAGACCTGCGACGTTGTCGCGCGCCGCCCTTCCAATTCCTTCAGGCTCTCACGCTCCTTTTGCACTACCGCCTCTGGGGCCCGCTCGAGGAAGTCCTTGTTCTGCAGCTTCTTGCTCTTGGCAGCAATCAGCGAGTCGAGTTTCTTCAACTCTTGCTTCTTCCGCGCTTCCTCACGTGCAATTTCCTGCTCGTCCAGAGGCACGTATAGCGATACTCTGGCCGATACTACCACATTAGTACTCATTGGCGGACGCTCGACCTTCGGTCCCCAATCGGTCACTCGCGACTCGGCAAGCGACTGGAAATAGGGCTCTAGTGGTCGCAACAATTCGGCTTCATCCACGTCGCAACAGACCGCGAATTCGATCATCTTTCGCGGCGGAACGTTGTTGGAAGTGCGGTACTCTCGTATCCCGCGAAGCACGTTCTGGAATAGCGCGAATTGGGCCTCGATCTGGCGGTCCTGCCGCGAGGTATCGCTCCGTGGCCACGGGCTGATCATGATGCTCGCGGCCGCCGGCTGCACGGTGTCGATGCCGCGCTGGGGTGCGACACGGGCCAGTAACTGCCAGACCTCCTCGGTCAAAAACGGCGCCAGCGGATGCAACAGCCGCAGCAGCGTATCGAGCGTATGGGCCAACACCCGCTGGGCCACCGGCCGGGCCGACTCATCCCGCAGCCGCGACTTGACCATCTCCACGTAGAAGCTACAAAACTCGTCCCAGGAGAAGTCGTAGAGCGTCCGGGCCGCGTCGGCAAACTTGTAGCCGGCCAGCGCGTCGGTCACCTGCCGGGTGACCGTCGAGAGGCGGCTGAGGATCCAGCGGTCCTCGACCAGCAGTTGGCCGTCGGCCACCTTGCCGGGCGTGTATCCTTCGAGGTTCATCAAAGCAAACCGCGAGGCGTTCCAGAGCTTGTTGCAGAAGTTCCGCGCCAGCTCGAACCGATCGCTGACCACGGCTCCCCGCGGCAGGACCTTGTCCTCGGGCGTTTCCGCCCACTGCGTGGAAAACTCGCCCCCGCAATGCTTGCACTTGATCCGCGGCAGGACGCGGTTGTCCTTGGTCTGTCCGATCAGCTTCCCGCAGCGCGGACACTCGAAATCGACCGGCATGCGGACGTCCTGCGTCTCGGTGGTCAGGTGGGCCAGGCCGAACCGCAAGGAATCCGCGCCGAACTTCTCCATCACGTCGATCGGGTCCACCCCGTTGCCCTTCGACTTTGACATCCCTTCGCCGTACCCGTCTAGGATCTTCGGGTGGATATAGACCTCGTGGAAGGGGACCTCGCCCACGTTGTGCAGTCCGGTCAAGACCATTCGGGCAACCCACAAGGTAATGATGTCGCGGCTGGTGATCAGCACGGAGGTGGGATAGTAGTACCTGAGTTCCTCGGTCTGCTCGGGCCAGCCCAGGGTCGAGTGTGGCCAGAGCGCCGAGCTGAACCAGGTGTCCAATACGTCTTCCTCGCGCATGAGCTTGTGGCCCGGCACGGCGTCCTCCGGAAGCTCCCCTTCGCGCACGCAGATCAACCACTGGCCGTATTGCTCGTCGCGCTGCCAGACGACGTCGTCGCGGCCGGCGAAGGCCTTCTTGAGGTCCTTCTCGGTGGCCGTCCGGCAGTACCAGACGGGAATCTGGTGTCCCCACCAGAGTTGCCGGCTGATGGGCCAATCGCGCTTCTCGCTGAGCCAATCGTGGTATCCCTTGGCGTAGCGCGAGGGAATGATCTTGACGCGGCCGTCGCTTACCGCGTCCATGGCCGTCTGCGCCAGGCGCTCCATCTTGACGAACCACTGATCGGTCAAGAGCGGCTCGATGGGCGTCTTGGAGCGGTCGGAATGGGCCAGGTCGATCTGGCGGTCCTCGACCCGCACCAGCAGACCTTGCTTCTCCATGTCGGCGATCACGTTTTCGCGCGACTCGATGACCGATTGCCCCCGGTACGGCCCGGCCTCCTCGCTCAACGTCCCGTCGAGATTCAGGATGTTCGGCATCGGCAGGTTCCACCGCAGGCCGACTTCGTAGTCGTTGGGATCGTGGGCGGGGGTGATCTTGACACAGCCGGTCCCCATTTCGGGCTTGGCCCACTCGTCGGCCACCAGCGGGATCTCGCGCTCCATGAGCGGCAACATCACCGTCCGGCCGTCGCGGGCCATGTCCCTTAGGATCAGCAGCTCGTCGAGCAAGGTCTCGCGGCGCCGCCGCACGTCGTCCAGCTCGGCCCGGATCTCGGCCTTCTGCTTTCCCGGCGCGGCGGCCAGCCGGGCCGTCAAGTCGGCCTCGGCCTTCTCGAGCGCCGCGGCCGGATCGGGATGCACCGCCACGGCCGTGTCGCCCAGCATTGTTTCCGGCCGGGTGGTGGCGATGGCCACGTGTTTCGGCTCGCCCGGCTTAGGGTCGATCACCGGGTAGTTGAAGTACCAGAAATGCCCGGAAACCACCTCGTGAAACACCTCGTCGTCGCTGACGGCGGTGCGCAGCATCGTGTCCCAGTTGACCAGCCTCTTGCCCCGGTAGATCAACTCCTCTTTGAACAGGCTGAAGAACGTGTGGCGGACCGCCCGGGCACAGATCGGATCCAGCGTGAAGCGGGTCCGCTGCCAGTCGCAACTACAGCCCATCTCCTTTAGCTGGGCGATGATCCGGGCCTCGTACTCTTCTTTCCAGGCCCAGATCCTCTCCACGAGGCCCTGGCGCCCCAGGTCGTGGCGGCTGGTGTTTTCCTCTTCCAGGAGCCGGCGTTCGACGACGGCCTGGGTGGCGATGCCGGCGTGGTCGGTGCCGGGCAGCCAGAGGGTCTCGAACCCCTGCATCCGCTTCTGCCGGATGAGGATGTCCTGGAGCAGATTGTTCAGGGCGTGTCCCAGGTGCAAGGCCCCGGTCACGTTCGGCGGGGGGATGACGATGGTGTAGGGCTTCCGCCGGGGGTCGGGCTGGCTGTGAAAGTAGCCCCGTTCTTCCCAAAACCGGTACCAGCGGTCCTGGGCAGCGGCGTGGTCGTACTGCTTGGGCAGGTCGGGCAAGGTTGGAGTGGTGGCCATCGCGTGTTCGCGGCTAAAGTTATCAGTTGTCAGTGGTCAGTAGTCAGTAGTCAGCTATCAGCAGTCAGTTGTCAGTGGTCAGTTGTCAGCAGTCAGTTGTCAGTATTGAGTACTCGGTACACAGCTCTCGGTGGTCAGTGCTCCGTCGCCAGTCTTTGGACGCCGGGAGGGGCTTATCGGAAAGTTGTGCTGGGGTCCTGCGACGTGGCGGAGCGGGCCGCAAGCGGCCTCGCCAAACCGACAACTCACCACTCACCACTAGCCACTTTCTTCGTCCTTGTACAACTTGTACTCGTAACTGTCGATCAAAGCGAGCCAACTGGCCTCGATGACGTTCTCACTTACGCCGACGGTCCCCCAGACGTCGTTTTCGTCCTGGCTTTCGATGACCACGCGGACCCGGGCGGCGGTGGCCGCCTCGGCGTTGATTACGCGCACTTTATAGTCCACCAGATGCAGGTTATTCAAGGCCGGAAAGCGGCCGTTGAGCGCCTTGCGCATGGCCGCGTCCATCGCGTCGACCGGGCCGTGCCCTTCCGCGGCCTCGAAACGGACTTCTTCCCCGACGCGGACCTTGACCACGGCGTCCGCGGTGACCTCGCCGGCGGCCTTGTTGTCCGCGGTGACGTGGAAATGCAGCGTCTCGAAGTGCGGGCGGAACGTGCCCATGCACTTGCGGACCAGCAGATCGAACGACGCGTCGGCCGTCTCAAACTGGTAACCCGCGCTTTCCATGGAAACCACCCGGGCGAGAATCCGGTCCATCAGCTCCCCGTCGCGGGGGATGTTCAGCCGGGAGGTCAAGGCCATGATGTTGGCCCGCCCCGAGAGCTCGCTCAGCAGGATCCGCCGTTCGTTGCCTACCCGTTGCGGGTCGATGTGCTCGTAGCTGGCGGTGTTTCGGGCGATGGCGCTGACGTGCATTCCGCCCTTGTGGGCGAAGGCGCTTTTGCCCACGAAGGGCTGATGCGCGCGGAAGTTCATGTTGACCATTTCGTAGACGTAGCGCGAGAGCTCGGTCAGATGCTCGGCGCCCTTGCCACGAAGGACTTCGTACCCCTGTTGTTTGACCGCCAGGTTGGCGATCACCGAGATCAGGTCGGCATTGCCGCAGCGCTCGCCGAAGCCGTTGATCGTCCCCTGTACCTGGACGGCGCCGGCCGCCACGGCGGCCAGCGAATTGGCCACGGCCAGGTCGCAGTCGTTGTGGCAGTGGATCCCCACGGGCGCGGGCACCCGGTCGCCGGCCGCCCGGGTGATTTCGGCGATTTCTCTCGGCATGCTCCCCCCGTTGGTATCGCAGAGCACGACCAGGCGGGCCCCGGCCTCGGCCGCAGCCGCAAGCGTAGCCAGCGCATAGTCCGGATCGGCCTTCCAGCCGTCGAAGAAGTGTTCGGCGTCGAAGATTACCTCCCGTCCGGCCCGGACCAGGAAACGGACACTCTCGCCGATCATGGCCAGATTCTCCTCCGGGCTGGCCTGCAAGACTTCGACCACCTGGAAGGCCGAGGACTTACCGACCAGGGTGATCACCGGGGCCGCCGATTCCAGAAGGGTTTTCAATCCCCGGTCCTTTTCCGGCCGGACCCCCTTGCGGCGAGTCATCCCGAACGCGGAGACCTTGATATGGTTGAAGTCCAACCGGCCGACTCGCTGGAAGTACTCGCTGTCCTTCTCGTTCGACGCGGGATAGCCGCCCTCGATATAGTCGAACGCCAGGCCGTCGAGCCGCTCGGTCAAGAGCAGCTTGTCCTGGAGCGAGAAGCTGATCCCTTCGGCCTGCGAGCCGTCGCGAAGGGTGGTGTCGTAGATTTCAATGCGGCGCATGGTTGGCAGTTAGGGATTGGGGATTAGGGATTGGGGATTGGGGATGCGGGCGTAGATTCCGTTGATTGACACTCGGGACGGTAATATCTACTTGGTTCCCAAGCTGGAGCTTGGGAACCAGGGATGCGGCGCGTGGTTGAGGGTTGGGGATTTCGGGATCTGGGGATTTCGGGATTTCGGGCCCCCGTCGTTAAGCGGCCGCCGGTACGGCAGCTCCCGTTTAGCGGCCGCCGGTGCCGCGGCCTGCGATCGTCTGACTCTGCTTGCTGCCAACAAAAAAAACCCTCAGGCCGCTCGGCCTCAGGGCTCGCGTTCGTCGGTCTTCTGCCGGTTCGAAGCCCCTAAGGCCGTGCCTCCCGGACAATAATGGCCACAATCACGCCCACGCCGGTGGTGCGGGCGACGCTGCATATCGGGCTGGCGACCGGCGCGTACATTTTGGGGCTCGAACTGGCGGAACGAAGACTCAAACACGTAACTCTACAGCACCGTGGCGAGCGTGTCAACCGGGCCAGGCAACCCTTGTGGGGGGTAAGCCACGGGGAACGAACGCCGTCGAGACAATCTGCCGGGAGGGCCCCGCGCCAACTGCCGCCGGCATCCACCGGCGGCTCGACAATCGCCCCGGCGGCCGGCCGGATAGTCACGCGCTCTCAGCCGTCCAATGTTCTTTCTCCGCATCGTCACCCTCGCCTTCCAGTTCGTCGTCCTGGTAATCCTCTGCGTAGTCTTCCTCTTCATCGTCTTCCTCTTCATCGTCTTCCTCTTCATTGTCTTCCTCTTCATTGTCTTCGGACTGATCCTCGTAGTACGAATCGTCTTCTTCGTATTCGGACTGATCCTCGTAGTACGACTCGTCTTCTTTTTCCTCCGGGTACGTTTGTCGCTCTTGGCGGTAGGCCTGGAAATCGTGCTCTTCGAGTTGTTCCTCGTCTTCCGGCTGCTGCGCCTCGAATTCGTCTTCCAGCTCCGCGTCGATCGGCGCCGCTTTGTCCGCGGCGTTCTGCCGCCCATCGGACGGTCCCAGCAGGATCTTGTTGCTGTGTCGCGGTTTCGGAGAGGTTTGCCTCGGGGCCGGTGCCTGGCCGTTGAGATCGTCCCATTCTTCCAGGCTGACCATCACCTCGCGAGCTTGTGAACCGTTATACGGACCCACGATGCCGTCTTCGGCCATGTAGTCGATCAGCCGGGCGGCCCGGCCGTAGCCGATCCCCAGCGTCCGCTGCAACAGCGAGACGCTCCCGCGCCCTTCGCGGACAACGAGGTCCACGGCGGCTTCGTAGAGTTCGTCGCGACTGCTCAGTTTGGGCCCTTCCTCGGCGGGCTCGGCGGCCTTCAACTGCACGAGTTCCTTAACGAATTGGGGCTCGCTGGTGGCCACCGAGGCGATCACCCGCGAAATCTCGTCGTCGCTCAGATAGGTACCCTGGCCGCGAATCAGGGTGCTGTTTCCGGGCCAGAGGAAGAGCAGGTCTCCGTTACCCAGCAGCTTATCGGCCCCCATCTCGTCGAGCACCACGCGGCTGTCGGTGCGGCTGGCCACCTGGAAGCAGATTCGGGCGGGCAGGTTCGATTTGATCAGGCCGGTGATGATGTCCACGGTCGGTTTCTGCGTGGCCATCACCAGGTGGATCCCCACGGCCCGGCTCTTCTGGGCCAGGCGAATGATGTGTCCTTCGACTTCCTTGGCGGCCATCATCATCAGGTCGGCCAACTCGTCGGCGACCATCACGATGTAGGGCATGTGGGTGGGAATCTGCTGGCGCTCCTCTTCGCTGGCCGGCTGGAGCCGCTCGATCAGCTCCTCTTCGCCCAACTGGTTGTAGACGCTGACGTGGCGGACGCCGGCCCGGGCCAGCAGTTCGTACCGCTGTTCCATCTTTTCTACCGCCCAGGCCAGGATCGCCTCGGCCTTGCGCATGTCGGTCACCACCGGATGCATCAGGTGCGGGAGCTTCTTGTAGGGGCTGAGCTCGACCATCTTCGGATCGATCAGCAGCAAGCGGATCTCGTCGGGGCGTCGGGTCATCAGCATCGAGACGATAATCGAGTTCAAACAGACGCTCTTACCGGTACCGGTCCGGCCGGCAATCAGCAAGTGTGGCAGGCTGGCCAGGTCGACCAGCATCGGATTGCCTGCCACGTCCTTGCCCAGGAAGATCGGAATTCGCATCTTCTGGGCCTTGCCGTCGGTCTCTTCCATCACCTCGCGGAGCCGCACCAGTTGCTGCTCGCTGTTGGGCACTTCGATGCCCACGGTGTTCTTGCCGGGGATCGGTGCCACGATCCGCACGCTGGGCACCCGCAGGGCAATCGCCAGATCGTCGGCCAGTCCGGTGATCCTGCTCAGGCGAAGGCCGGCTTCCAGCTCAACCTCGAACTGGGCGATTACCGGTCCGGTCTGGATCTCGACCACGCGGATGTTGAAGCCGAAGTCGGCGAAAGTCCGTTCCAAGACCTTGGCCTTGCGGCGGACCTCTTTTTCGTGTTCCTCGAAGCATAACGACTCGCCCTCCAGCAGCAGGTCCATGTTCGGCAACTCGTAGTCGGCCGCGGCGTCATCGCTGTCGGCGGCCTCCAGCTCCTCCAGAAACTCGGATTGCTCGGGCCGTTTCGGCTTCCGAATGCGGAGCATCGAAGCCAGCGGTTTTCGGGCGGCCGACGACGCGGCCTCTTCTTTTTCTCCTGGTCGCTGCCCGTCTGTTTCCTCTGCGACCGGCTCGTCCGCTTCGTCTTGGCCTGGTTCCGCGTGAAGCGCTCGGCCGGTAATGCGGATGGCAACCTCTTCCTGTTCCCCTTCGTTTTCCTCCCGTTGATCGACGTGCGAGCCTCTCTTGCCGAGCCTCCGGACATAGGCCACGCCGACGCACACCAACCCGCGGCCCAGGCTCCGCGTGGGGCCGCCGATGGCCCAGGCGAAGATACGGATCAGCACGTAATCGGTACACAGAAACAGGCCGCCGAAGATCAGGCTGAGGGTGAGGATATAGGCCCCCACGGCGGCGAAGTTCATCTCCAGCAGCCCCCGGCCGGCGGCGCCCAGGTATCCGCCCGAACCGATCACCGGTCCGGGCGACAGTCCGGGCACGGCCAGGGCGGCCAGGGTGGTCACCCCCACCAGCGACAGCAGCCATCCGCCGACCCGCAATACCGGCTGGGTGATCGGACGTCGGGCCAGCAGCACGGCCTCCAGCGTAGCCAGCGAGAGCAGCAGATAGTAGGCCCCCAGCCCCAGGGCAGTGAACAACACCCGGCTCAGCACTGTCCCCGAACGGCCGCAGACGTTGAGCGTCTGGGCACGTTCGGGAAAGACGAGCTTGCTGGGTGGATCGGCCGGATCGTAGCTCAGCAATGCGGCGGCCAGGAAGATAGTCAGGGCGAGCAAACCCAGCGCCAGCAGGTCGAGTTTGAGATTACGCTGTTCGAGCATCGACGCCTCTGCCTTGCCTGGTGCAGAATCCCGCCGCGCGACTCCTTGCGGCCGGTCCGGTCTGGGCGCGTCCATGCCCGAAAAGAACCCTGCTTGCTCGACCTAAGTATCGACCATGGCGGCACTTGTCGTTGAGCTCCTTGCCCGCCGGGCGGTCCTGTTTACCTGGGGGACGCCACACGCGGGACCGCTCTGGTGCATACAACCGGGAGGAGGAGCGCCGGCGGTACCATCCAAAGCGGCCAGCGAGGCCTTGATGACGAACGTGGGGAGCAGAATTAGCGGTGGTAGGGGATATCGGAGTTGGTGGGGCGAAAAAGGGGTAGGCATTCATCCCAGCCGTCTACAACCTCGTTACGACGCTCTGCGTCGTAACGGACCTCGCGGGCGTGGCGTGCGTATTTGGAAGTACTCAGATTGAGATGAGAGGTTGGGTGCCGGTGGCGGCTTGCCCGACGCCGGGGCCCCAGGAGCAGCGAAGCTGCCCGCCGGGGCCCGTCCAGTCAAGATTGAGGGACCACCAGGTTGGCAGCTCTATTCCCCGCCCGGGCTACTGCCAAGAACGCCGGGACAAGCGGTATGGGGCCAAGCACAGGGCGCGGGGAAGCGAGCGCCGGTACCGTGGTATCCGATGGTATTCTGCGGTACAATCATAAGCTGATCACAGGATATTGGGGGAATTGTCCCGCCCTGCCTGAGCCATGCACACCTTCAAGACACTCGCCCCGAGGTGGGTCGCCCCTGTGCTTGCCGCGGGGGTGATATTGGCCGTTGGCGTCGCCCGTCTGCCGGCCCAGCAGGACCAGCGGCAGTCCGAGCAGATCCGCGCGAAGATCGACCGGCTGATCGAAGAGCTCGGCCACGAGGACTACTTCGTCCGCCAGCAGGCACAGGCCGAATTGGCCAAGTTCTCCTTCGAGGCCTACGACGCCCTCAGTGCGGCGACTACCCACGAGGATCTGGAGATCGCCGCCCGGGCCAGGTCCCTGGTGCGGTTGATGCGGGTGCAGTG
>CAZUAM010000055.1:0-13831 GCA_964618095.1 uncultured Planctomycetaceae bacterium
GCTGAGCAAAACGAAGTTCCGCGCCGAGGCGACGATATCCTGATCGTCGGACGAGCTGACCCAGTCGACCGGTTTACCGGATCCCATGATTTGAGCCTGCCGGGTGAGAAACAGGCCCGACCCGCCGAAGAGGTTGTCCACCAGCAGCGTTGGTTTGCCTGTCGCGCACAACTTGACGACGTCGTTTTGCCATCCAAGGCCTTGGATGCAGACGACGTAGCCGTCCACCTCAGCGTCGCCTTCGAGCACCGCGGCGGAGTCCTTCGGGTCGTCCATCACCTTCGTCGGCAGGAACTGCACGTCGGGGCAACCCCGGGTCAACACCTGGATCAGCTCTTTGCGGCGAGTGTCGAAGTCGTAGTTGATGTTGGGCCAGATCGGCTTGTCGTTGGTCGTTTCGCAGAACACCAGTCGGACCTTGGCCTTGGGGCGGCTTTCCACCGCCGCGCCCTTGGCACTCAGGGCCGTAAAGGCCCCAGCCCCCGCCGCGCACGCCGCACAGCCGGCCAGGAACTCGCGCCGGCTGACCGCACACGGAGCGCAACCCACCTTCAGCACGTTGTCGATGATCTTCATTTCAGAGCCCTCCCCACAGGGTACCTTGCCCAAGTTCGGCTCGGCGCCGCTCCAAGGTGGAGCCTATCGCGGGCATCCCTCCGGCAGCCTTCGCCTAGCCACGCCACCGACAGGATATCTGATTCGGCATGCCCACGCAAGTTGCCCGTCTCCCTTGCAGACCCCCTGCGGGCAGGCGATAATCCTCATCAGTCGAAAAGCGGGGCAAGTATTGGGAGGATCTGTGATGGACGGAAGGAGCACCTTGTGGTCCGTCGTATTCTGCTTTCTGGCAGGGACGACTGCCTTTTCTCAGGAAACCAAGCAGCAGAAGCCGGGGCATCGCGGCCCGCCGGGCGTGGTGATCGACCGCAGCCCCGATCCGGCCCGCATTTACATCGGCAGCCCCAGCATCGCCGTCTTGCCCGACGGGCGTTACGTGGCCTCGCACGACTGGTTTGGGCCGGGTACCAAAAATCGCCGCACGACGGTCCTCTGCTCCCAGGACCGCGGTCGGACCTGGCAACGGCTGACGGATCTCGACGAGCAGTGGTGGTCCAGCCTGTTCGTGCATCGCGGTGCGCTGTACATCATGGGTACGAGCGGCCAGTGGGGCGACGCCGTGATCCGCCGATCGACCAACGGCGGTCGGGCACCGACCGAAGGTTGGTCGTGGACCACGCCCCGAGACGCCGACACCGGGCTGCTGGCCGGCGGCGGACAGTACCATTGCGCGCCGGTGCCCGTGGTGGTGCACAACGGCCGCATCTGGCGGGCGATGGAAGACCGCGATCCGCCCGAAGGCTGGGGCCGCACGTTCCGCTCGTTCGTGATGTCGGCACCGGAGGACGCCGACCTGCTGAAGGCCGACAACTGGACCTTCTCCAACCGCATGCACCTCGACCCGAAATGGCTCGAGGCCCAAAACCCGGGATGGCTGGAAGGCAACGTCGTGGTCACGCCGCAGCGTAAGCTGGTCAACATCTTGCGGGTAAACGACGACCGCGGCGATCGGGCGGCCATCGTCCGCGTCTCCGACGACGGCCGGACGGTCTCCTTCGATCCGGAGCGGGACTTCATCGATCTCCCCGGCGGCCGAACCAAGTTCACCATCCGTTACGACCCCGCATCGAAGCGTTACTGGTCGCTGGTCAACAAACAGCGAAACCCCACCGCCTACCGGAACGTCCTGGTGCTGACTTCTTCTGCGGATCTGAGAAGCTGGAAGGTCGAGTCGACTATTCTGCGCCATGCCGACAGCAAGAACCACGCCTTCCAATACGTCGACTGGCTCTTCGAGGACAACGACATCATCGCCGTCAGCCGCACCGCCTGGGACGGCTCGCACCGGGCCCACGACGCCAACTACATGACCTTCCACCGCATCCCCAATTTCCGGGAACTCGGGCAGACAGGCGACAAGTCGCACGTCAACTCGGTCGGCATGAAGTTGGTCCGCATTGAGCCGGGCAGCTTCACGATGGGCTCGCCCGAGGGGGGCGACTTCGACGAGCGGCCCGCCCACAAGGTTGCCATCAGCCGGGCGTTCTTCATGGGCACAACCGAAGTGACCAACGCCCAGTACGAGCAGTTCGATCCGCAGCACAAGAGGGTCCGCGGCAAGCTCGGCTTTTCCAAGGAGGACGACGAGGCGGCGGTTTTCGTAAGCTGGCACGACGCCGTGCGGTTCTGCCGCTGGCTCTCGAAAAAGGAAGGCAAGCCCTATCGACTGCCGACCGAGGCCGAATGGGAATATGCCTGTCGGGCCGGCACGACGACCCCCTACCATACGGGCAAGGAGTTGCCGAAGGAGTTTCACAAGAACGCCCGCGTGAGTTGGTATCCGTCCAACCGCAGCAAGGAGGGCGAAGTCGTCCCGCTGTTGGTCGGCCGTACGCCAGCCAACCCGTGGGGACTCCACGACATGCACGGCAACGTCGAGGAGTGGTGCCACGACTGGTATGGGCCGCACGTCGAGGGCGACCAGAAGGACCCGGTGGGCCGCGCGGAGGGCGATTTTCGCGTCACCCACGGCGGCAGCCACTCGACCACGCTTCCGTACCTCCGCTCGGCGAATCGGCTGGGAACGGTGCTGGGCGAGATGCCCGGGACGAAACCGCTGCCGGTTCCTCCGCTGCCGCTGAATCGGCGAAACGTCAAACAGGAGATCCCGGCCAACCTGGCCAAGGGCCCCGACCCGACGAAGCCGTATTTCAAGGGCCCGCGGACTTACGTCAAGATTCCGGCGAACTCCGAGGGACCGATGTTCTCCCGCCACAACCACGACCCGGCCCTGGTCGAGTGCCCCAACGGCGACCTGTTGGCGATCTGGTACTCTTGCCGGAGTGAGGCGGGACGGGAGCTGTGCATCGTGGCCAGCCGACTGCGGTACGGCCAAGAGGAGTGGGAGCCGGCCTCGCCCTTTTGGGACGCGCCGGATCGGAACGACCACGCCCCGGCGATGTGGGCCGATGGCCACGGCACGATCTATCACTTCAACGGCCTTTCGGCCGCGGCCACCTGGGGCAACCCCGCGATCATCATGCGGGTCTCCACCGACAGCGGGGCCACCTGGTCGAAGGCCCGGCTGGTCATGTCCGAGCACGGCATGCACCACCAGCCGGTCGAGTCGGTGTTTCAGACCCGCGAAGGATGGATCATTCTGCCCTGCGACGCGGTGCCCGGCGGCAGCGGTGGTACGGCCGTGATTATCGGCCGTGACGGTGGCAAGAGTTGGTTCGATCCGGGCGAAGGCAAGCCGCGGCCGGATTTCCGGGAGGGCGCAACCGGGGCGTGGATCGCGGGGATCCACGCGGGTGTTACCCAGTTGAAAGACGGCCGCCTGCTGGCCTTCGGCCGCGGCGACAGCATCGACGGCCGCATGCCGCGGAGCATCTCCAGCGATCTGGGCCAGACCTGGACCTACAGCCCCAGCCCGTTTCCACCCATCGGCGGCGGGCAGCGGCTGATCCTGATGCGGCTGAAGGAAGGCCCGATCTTCTTCGCCTCGTTCGCCAAGAAGATCATGATCACCGACGCCTCGGGGCAGCAGCGACCGGTCTCGGGGCTGTTCGCGGCGCTGTCGACCGACGAAGGCGAGACGTGGCAGATCAAACGGCTGGTGAGCGACGACGGCCCCCCCCGCGAGGTCGACGGCGGCGGCAACACCGGCAAGTTCACCATGAGCCACGAGTCGGCCGAGCCACGCGGCTACATGTCGGCCTGCCAGACGCCCGACGGCGTGATCCACCTGATCTCGAGCAAGCAGCACTACGCCTTCAATCTGGCGTGGCTCAGCACGCCGGCACCTGCCGCCCCTTCGTCCTCACCCGATTCGGCCGGCCAGGGAGCGCGTCCGTGAAGCCCGTCGACGTCGCCGTGCTGCTGATCTACCTGGCCGCCGTGGTGGGCTTCGGCTGTTGGTTTGTGCGCCGCAGCCGCACGACGGAGGGGTTCATGGCGGCCGGGCGGCGTTTACCGGGCTGGGCGGTGGGGCTCTCGATCTTCGGCACGTATCTGAGCAGCAACACCTTCATCGGTGTGCCGGGCAAGGCGTACGGGACGAACTGGAACTTCTTCGTCTTCAGCCTCTCGCTGCCGATTGCCGCGGTGATCGCCACCCGCTACTTTGTGCCGTTCTACCGCCGTTCGGGCGAGATCTCGGCCTATCACCACCTCGAAAGCCGGTTCGGCGGCTGGGCACGCAGCCTGGCAATGGTCTGCTATCTGCTCACCCAAGTGGTCCGCATGGGCGCCATCATGCTCGGCGTGGCCCTGGGACTCAACGCCCTGCTCGGCTGGGACATGGCTGCCATCATCGTCGGCACGGGAACCCTGGTGACGCTCTACACCCTGCTGGGCGGAATCGAGGCGGTGATCTGGACCGACGTCGTGCAGAGCATCGTCCTGATGGTCGGGGCCGTGGTCGTCACGATGATGCTGATCTTCGGCATGCCCGACGGACCGGGGCAAATCTTCCAGGTTGCCGCCCAGCACGACAAGTTCAGTCTCGGCAGCTTCAGCCCGGCCGTTACCGAGTCGACCTTTTGGGTCGTGCTGTTCTACGGGATCGTCATGAATCTCAACAACTTCGGCATCGACCAGAGCTTCATCCAGCGTTACCACACGGCGCGAAGCGATCGGGAAGCCGCCCGCGGCCTTTGGCTTGGTGCACTGCTCTACCTGCCGATTTCGCTGGTCTTCTTCTTCATCGGTACGGCGTTGTTTGCCTATTACCAGAACCCGACGAATCGGTACATGCTCGACGAGGTCAAGGGCCGTGTGGCCGCCGAGAAACTCGCCAAACAACAGGTAACGCCCGACCAGCCCGACTACCAGGCAAAGCTGGCCCGGACCGTCGAGGGGCTGCAATCGAAGGACATCGGCGACAAGGTGTTGCCGCACTTCATCGTCAAGAAACTGCCCGCCGGCGTGGCGGGACTGCTGATCGCCGCCATCTTCGCCGCGGCCATGAGCAGCATCGACACCAGCCTGAACAGCTCCGCCACCATCATCCTCTCCGACTTCTACCGGCGCTACTTCCGCAAAAACGCCTCGCAGCGCGAGTCGATGCGCGTGCTCTACGGGGCAACGCTGCTCTGGGGGACCCTGGGGACGGGCGTGGCCGTGGCACTGATCGGCGTGGAAAGCATCCTGGAGGCCTGGTGGATCCTCTCCGGACTGTTCGTCGGCGGAATGCTCGGCCTGTTCTTGCTCGGCCTGATTTCACGCCGGGCCAAGAGTCCCGCCGCCGCGACCGGCGTGCTGATCGGCCTGCTCGGCATTCTCTGGATGAGTCTCTCGCTGCTGGACCAGTGGCCCGAGACCCTACAGCCGCTCCGCAGCCCCTTCCACAAGCTCATGATCCCCGTCGTCGGGACACTCACGATCCTGCTGGTGGGGTTGCTGGTTTCCTCGTTCGGCAAGAGAACGACGAGATGAGTCCTCAGAAATGGCCTCGGCCGAACAACGTCGACTGATCAGCTACATTGCCCCGGCGGCACCGGCCACCCGACGCCCGGCCGAGCAGTCCATGCCGCGGCTGCGGCCCGAAGTCGGCTTTACGCCCAAATGGTATCGGGCGGAACTGGGGATCGACTTCGGCCGGCGATGGCACACCGATCCCGGCTATCGCCGCCAGACGGTCGTGGCGATGCGCGAGCTGCTGCTGCGGCGCCTCCCCGGCACGCGGATCGGAGGCATCGACCGACCCGACCGGCCGCTCGATCTGCTGACCGGCCTGTTCGGCACCTGCGCGGTGGCCGCTATCTACAGCGTGCCGATCATGTATGCCGAGGACAACTGGCCGAACTCTGCACACCAGTACCTCAGCGACGACCAGCTCGCCAATCTCAGACCGCCCGATCTCGATACAAATCCCTTCTTCCGGGAACTCCTGGAGCAAGTGGAGTGGATCGCCGAGCGGGAAGGGCGCCCCGAGGGGTACGTCAACTGGCAGGGGGGTGCTCAACAATTCCCAGCGGCTCCGCGGGCAACAACTCTTCTGCGACCTGATCGACCGGGCCCGGCTCGCCCGGCACCTCTTCGACTGCGTCTGCACGACCATGATCGAGGCGGCCCGGCGGCTCCACGCCCGGCAACGCGCGACGGGAGTCGAGCCCGGCTTCTTCACCGTCAGCAACTGCCTGGTGAACATGGTTTCGCCCGAGCAATACGCCGAATTGCTCCTCCCCTTCGACCGCCGGATCGCCCAGACCTTCGGCCTGCTGGGCATCCACAACTGTGCGTGGACGGCCGATCCTTACATCGATCACTATGCCACGGTTCCGGACCTGGGCTATATCGACATGGGGTTGGGGTCCGACCTGCGGCGGGCACGCGATGCCTTCCCCCATGCCCGACGGGCGATCATGTACACGCCCATGGACCTGGCGGGCAAGCCGCTGGAGACGATCCGCGGGGATCTCCAGCGGATTGCCCGCCAGTACGCCCCCTGCGACCTCGTCGTGGCCGATATCGAGCACGGCACGCCCGACGAGCGGGTTTGGGCAGTGCTGGAGTTCTGCGAGGAGCTTGGTCGGCAAGAGCAACCTTGACGGGGGAAGTGCTTCCTCTGTTTTGTGGTATCCTATAGAAAGCCGAATTACCGCGTTACCAAGCTCCAGCTTGGCAACGCCGCGCCCGCCAAGCTCTGCTTGGCTCGTCGGTAGTATCATTCGAAGCGGAGCTTCGAGAAAACCCGTTCCCAAGCCGGAGGTTGGGAACGAGGAAAGGCACGGCAGCATAGGAAAAACTCGGGGAATACAACACGTGGAGCAGTATTGATGGCCCCAGCCGATCAGTTACCCAGTCCGCTGCGGGGCATCGTCCCGCCGATGGTCACCCCGCTGTCGGACCGCGACACGCTCGACGCGGCCGGGCTAGAACGGCTCGTCGAGCATATCCTCGCCGGCGGCGTGCAGGGATTGTTTATCTTGGGTACCACCGGCGAGGGTCCGAGCCTGAGCTATCGGCTCCGCTGCGAGCTGGTCGAGCGGGTCTGCGAGCAGGTGGCCGGCCGGGTGCCCGTGCTGGTGGGCATCAGCGACACCTCGCTGGTCGAGTCGCTGAACCTGGCCGACTACGCGGCCGACGCCGGCGCCCGGGCCGTGGTGCTCGCCCCGCCGTACTACTACCCGGCAGGCCAGGCCGAGCTGCTCCACTACATCCAGCACATCGCGGCCGAGCTGCCGCTGCCGGTCTTCCTCTACAACCTGCCCAGCCATACCAAGCTGAGCTTCGACCCGGAGACGGTCCGCCGGCTGATCGAGATCCCCAACGTGGTGGGCCTGAAGGACAGCTCGGCGGAGATGATCTACTTCCACAAGGTCCGCCGGCTGGCCGAAGAGCGGGCGGACTGGTCGCTGCTTATCGGGCCCGAAGAGCTGCTGGCCGAGGCGGTCCTGCTCGGCGCCCACGGCGGCGTCTCGGGCGGGGCCAACCTGTGCCCGCGGCTCTACGTCGAGCTCTACCGGGCGGCCACTCGCGGCGATACGGCCCGGGTGGCCGAGCTGCACGCGAAGGTGATCGAGATCTCCCAGAGGATCTACCACTCGGCCGATCACGGCGCCGCGGTGATCGCAGGCCTCAAGTGTGCCCTGTCGTGCCTGGGGATCTGCGACGACTTCATGGCCGAGCCCTTCCACCGGCTCCGCGATGCCGAGCGGCGATTGATCCAAAAGCACCTGGCCGAACTGGAGCTTCCCCTGGGCGCGCCGCGGACGGCAGGGCGCTCCCCAACTCCCGGCTGATATTGGCGCCCGTGCCTCAGACAGAGGAAAGAGGACCAGGTGGCCAGCGGCACTCGGCCCAAACCGAAAGGCCGACCGATCCGCCCTTCCCGAAACTCCCGCGGGAGGATGATTGACAACGTGGTCGAGCTGCCATAATATCAACCATACGGAGGCGCCACAAATGGGGGCTGCGGAGCCTCAAGGCCAGCGGACGGCGGACAGCCGTGGAAGCTTCCAAAGCTACTGGCTCGGGCGCGTGGAAGCCTGCATGGCTGAACTTAAGGTAGTCCTGATTGAGGAGTTGGGTCCTATGAGCCAGGTCATTTTGGCAACGGTCGAAAACGGCCTCTTGAAACCCGACCGGGAGATCGGCTTGTCTTCTGGAACGAAAGTACGACTTACGCTGGAACTGTGCGACGACGCACTTGCCGAGACAAAGCAGGCTTGCGATGAATTGGATCACCTTTGCGATGAGTCACCAGTTGAGTCCCGCGGAACCAGGCTGACACGGGACCAACTCCATCAGCGCCGTTGACGCCAACGTGCTGATCTATGGCTTGGATGGAGCAGAAAAATGAACGTGAGTGCCCAGCAGTTGCTGGAGCGTTTCGACCGGCTGTCGCGTGATGAACAGCAGGAAGTGGCACGAGAGATCCTGCGTCGCGCCGCCGATTTTCAGTCACCCCCGCTCTCTGATGAACAACTGGTTGAACAAGCCGAGGAGCTGTTTCTGAAGCTCGATCGAGCGGAGGCGCCGGATGCCGAAGAAGCCTGATCGGGGAGAGGTTTGGCTGGTTGATCTCGGTTTGGCGGCCAAGGTGAGGCCGTGTCTGGTTTTCAGCGTTCCGCTTGAAGATGAAGACCGTGCGCTGGTGACTCTGGTTCCCCACACGACCAGCGTTTACGGATCGCGATTTGAAGTCGACGTGCAGGCGCGCTTTCTCAAGAGCGGTGTGTTCGACGCCCAGAATCTGGTCACCATCCCGAGGGCCAAGCTGATCAGGAGACTGGGCGATCTCACTTCGCCACAACTGGCGGCCGTGGAAGAGGCTGTGCGTCGCTGGTTGGGACTTTAGCAGGGGCGAACGACGGGGAAGAAAAAGGCAGCGAGAAAGAGGACCAGGAGAACCACCCAAGAACAAGCCGCAGAGGTGGATTGGGCGGATGGGGTGCGGGTGGGCGAGTTGCACGCGAAGGTGATGCAGATCTTTCGGGGGATCTACAGCGTCGGCCGACACGGGGCCGCGGTAGACGGATCGCTGCCTTGGACAAATCCCCGCCCGTTTTTGCCGCATCGTTTCCGGGGGGGCAGTCACCCGGCACTGGGCCGCAGGCACCGCAATTGACACCCCCCTCCAGGTCTGCAATACTGCGACAATTGGTGCGCAGACGGGCTCGGCGGGAGGTCGTCTGGCCCGCCGGAACTCCCCCCGAGACCCCGCTCAAGGAGGGCCACGCTGAGATGTCCGCCGAGATGGAACGGCTCTACGCCGAGCGGATGAAACGCTACGTCACCGCGATGCGGAACGAGAAGCCGGACCGGATCCCCATCCGGCCCTTCGTGGCCGAATTCACCGCCAAGTACGCCGGCTATACCGCCCAGGAGGTAACCCAGGACTACCAAAAGGCGTTCGACGCCGCCCGGAAGTGCGCCGCGGAGTTCGACTGGGACGCGGTGGTGGGAAACATGGTCTACGTCTGGAGCGGGCTGACCCAGGCCATCGGGCTGAAGTATTACCGGGTGCCCGGCGTGGACCTGCCGCCGGACACCGGCTTCCAGTACCTCGAACCGCCCGAGGAGGAGGCCTGGATGCAGCCCGACGAATACGATCAGCTCATCGAGGACCCCACCGGGTACCTGTTTAACGTCTGGTTGCCGCGGGTGGCCGACGACGTGAGCCCCCTGGGCCAGGCGACCTCCTATCGCAACAACCTGTCGCTGCTCAAGGGCGGGATGGCGATGTTGCAGTATTTCAACTCCTTCGGCACGCAGGCGGCGCAGTTACGGAGCGAGTCGGGTACGGTCTCGGCCATCGCCGGGATCCTCAAGGCCCCGTTCGACATCATTGCCGACAAGCTCCGCGGCTACAGGGGGCTCTGCATGGACCTGTTCCGGCAGCCGGAGAAGGTCGTGGCCGCCTGCGAGGCGCTGGCCCCGCACCTGCTGCACGTGGCCGCCGGCGGCGCGGACCCGGAGAAGAACGTCCCCGTCGGGCTGTGGATGCACCGCGGATGCGTGCCCTTCCTCTCGCCGCAGCAGTTCGAGAAGTTCTACTGGCCCACGCTCAAACGGGTCATCGAGGGGCTCTGGGAGCGAGGAATCCAAACGTTGTTCTACGCCGAAGGCGAGTGGAACCCCAACCTGAAGTACATCGCCGAGCTGCCCGAGCGGAGCATCGTCTACCACGTGGATCGGGGTGACATCTTCGAGGTGCACCAGGCGGTGGGACACAAGTTCTGCCTCAGCGGCGGCATCCCCAACGACCTGCTGGCCTTCGGCAGACCCGACGAGGTGCGAGATTATTGTAAGAAAGTCATTGACGGCGTCGCCCGCGACGGCGGATACATCATGGACGCCAGCGCCATCATGCAGGACGATACCAAGGTGGAGAACGTCAAAGCCATGACCGAGTTTACGCGGGAATACGGCGTGTACTGACCGCCGACGGCAACCCCGACCGGCGGGCAACTCTCCCAAACAACCAGGCGACGTGGAGCAAGCGTAATGTCTGAGCAAGAGCGGCCGAAGATCGACCCGGGAGTTTGCATCCCCTGGGAGGAGAAACGCAAAGAGTTTCCCAACATCTGCGGGGATGAGCAGATCGTCAAGCGGGTCTGGGAAGACGTCGACGCCCTGGCCTACGTCTACATCTGGCAGTGCCTCGTCTCGTTTTGACGTTTGGAAAGGAAACGTACTGATGACGTCCGAAGATAGCCTCGTGGCAGCGATCGCGCGGGTCGAGGAAGACAAGGTCATGGCGCTGGTCCGCGGGAGGCTCGATGGCGGGGCTCCGGCCGCCGAGATCCTGGCCGAGTGCAACCAGGGCATGGTGGAACTCGGGGAACGCTTTGCGCGCGGAGAGTGCTTCATCCCGGACCTGATGTTCGGTGGAATGATCATGAAGAACGTCACCGCCGAACTGGCTCCAAAACTCCAGGACGCCCAGACGCCCAAGTCCGCCGGAACCGTGGTGATGGGCACCGTCCAGCACGACGTACACGACATCGGCAAGGACATCGTGGTGATGATGCTCCGCGGCGCCGGCTTCCGGGTGATCGACCTGGGCGTGGACGTGCCGCCTGAGAAGTTCGTCCAGGCCATCCGCGAGCACCGGCCGACGGTGGCCGGGATGAGCGTGCTGTTGACCACCTGCTACGATTCGGTCACCGCCACGGTCGAGGCCGTTAACCAGGCGGGGCTGCGAGACGGGATAGCGCTGATGGTCGGCGGTGCGGCGGCCAGCGACCTGCTGGGCGAGAACGCCGGGTGTGACTTTTACGGAAAGACGGCCGTCGACGGCGCAAAGTTTGCCGGCCGATTGGCCGCTAAGGAGTAGGTACAGGCGCAAGTTGCCATGGAAAGCATTTACACGATACGAGTCAACTGGGCGGCACTGTTGCTGGTGCTGCTTGCCCCTTCGAACGGTTTTGGCCAAGACTGGGACTGGGCCAAGAAGATGTTCGACCACACCAGCCACGACTTCGGCACCGTGGCCCGAGGGGCGAAGGTCGAACACACCTTCACCCTAGAGAACAAATACGAAGAAGACATGCAGATCTCGGAGGTCCGTTCCACCTGCGGGTGCACGGCCACCAAGATCAGCAAGCGGACGCTGAAGAAATGGGAAAAGGCCGAGATTGTCGCCGAGGTGGATACGCGCGGCTTCTTCGGGCGGAAGGGCTCCACGCTGACGGTTGTCTTCGGCGGCCAGTTCCCCGCGGAGGTCCAACTCCACGTCCACGCGTACATCCGCAGCGACATCGTGGTTCAGCCGGGATCGGTCCAGTTCGGCTCCGTCGCCGAAGGCACCGCTGCGGTGCGGAAGGTCACCATCAGCTATGCCGGCCGGCCCAATTGGGAAATCAACAAGGTCGAAACCGGCAACCCGCACCTGGAGGTCAACGCCGTCAAGGCCGCTCGCTCGCCCGTCGGACAAGTAACCTATGACCTCGTGGTCAGGCTCAAAGCCGACGCCCCGGCCGGCTACATCCGCGATTTCCTGATCCTGGTGACCAATGATCGCAGGCCCCAGCATTCCCGGGTTCCCTTGGCTGTTGAGGGGGTGGTGGCACCGGCGATCACCGTCCGCCCGTCGCCGCTGCTGCTGGGCGTAGTCAGCGCGGGGCAAACCGTCACCAGGCAGTTGGTCGTGCAGGGCAAAAAGCCATTTCGGGTCGTCAAGGTCGAGTGTAGCGACAAGCGACTGAAGTGTGTCCTGCCCAAGACCGAAAAGCAAGAGAAACTGCACCTGCTTCCCGTCACCTTCACGGCCGGAAACGCAACCGGAAAGGTCAGCGCAAAGATTCTCATCCAGACCACTTTGGGCTCCGGAGAGCCGCTTGAAGTGCCGGTCAATGTCCGGGTGATCCTGCCGACCCCAGCCAAGTCCTAATTGAGTTGCCAGCAGCCGGGGGACAACGTCCTAATTGAGTTGCCAGTAGCCGGGGGACAACGTCCCGCGGGCCTCGCCAGGCGCCCGCGCCCCGCTGGGCATCGTGCCGGTTGCGGGTCGGGGACCCGGGCCGCCCCGGTTAGCGGACCTCGGCCGCGATACGGCTGAGCCGGCCGATCTCCTCCGGGCCGATCTCGACCTGAAAGACCTCGGCGATCACCTGGGTCCAGCCGTGAATGAAGTAGATCCAGCCGTCCTCCACGACCAGCTCCCCGGCTTCCTGCTGAGCCCGGGCCTGGCTGAGAAACCTCAGATCGCCGCGATAGTTGAAGTCCCAGGCCAGCCCCTTGCGGGGGAAGCGGGCGTTGTCGGTAACCGGTGAGCCGGGCCGGTCCTTGCCCAGCCCCGTGGCGTTGACGACCAGAGAGCACGGCGGCACGCCCTCCAGCACCCGGTCGTTCTGCTCCAGCGCCGGGCAGTGATGATACTCGCAGGGCACGCCGCAATCGAGCTGCCGGTGAATCCGCTGCATTTCCTGAAGCCGCGGCGTCGAGCGGTTGGTCACCACGACCTTACCCGGGCGGTCCTCCGCGTGCCGCGGATCCATCAGGTACATCGACACGGCCAGGGCCGATCCGCCCGCACCAAAGATCAACGCCGCCCCACCGGTCCGCCGCCACCAGCCGCCGGGCAGAAACGCCTCGAGTGCCAGGCCGCTGGAGATCGGGTCCTTGGCGTGGCCCACCAGCCGGCCGCCGCGCTTCGAGATGGAGCTGACCTCGCCGAGGATGCGGGCGTGCGGGTCCAGCTCGTCGAACATCTCCCGAGCGGCGGAAAGCAGGTCGATCTTGTGAGTGGTCACCAGGGCGCCCAGCGAGAGCGGGTCGCCGCGGATAAACTCGACCACCCGGCGGTAGTCGTCCGCCTCGGCGTGGATTTGCAGATCGATCCCCCGCAGCACCGCATCCAGGCCAAGCGAATTGGCCCAGTGCGGAAACACCTTCATGATCGACGACTGGCCGGTGGTGACCCCGATGAAGTAGATTGTCGGCTGCGTGGCTCTGTTTGGCAGAATCACCATCTGGTTGGCTCTCCCGGACTCTAAACAGGATTTCGTGATTCCGGGAATTCCGCAGTGTTTAGCCCCGGCGGCCACGCCGGAACTTGCCACCGCGTAGCCGCGGCGGCTAAACGCTCCACTCCCAGAATCGTGCAACTCCATTCAGGAGGCGAATCGAGTCGCCGGTTGATCTCAGGGCGTGGCCGGCGAGAGCAGGTAGTCGAACAGACCGTAGTACAACACGGCACCGACCAGGCCGCCCAGGATCGGCCCGACGACCGGAATCCAGGAGTAACCCCAATCGGAATCGCCTTTGCCGGGGATAGGCAACAGGGCATGGGCCAGCCGTGGTGCCAGGTCGCGGGCGGGAT
>CAZUAM010000055.1:13841-18303 GCA_964618095.1 uncultured Planctomycetaceae bacterium
GTCGTCGGCCGAGGCGGACATCGAGAAGCTCTTGCGGGCCAAGATCGCGCGCGGGATTGATGGCGTAGCCGGTCGGACCGCCCAGGGAAAGACCGATGCTGAAGACCAAAATGCCCACCACGTAAGGACCGACGCCGCTGCCGAGTTCGATATTGTAGCGAAGGATGCCCAGCACACCGATCAACAGCACGGCCGTGCCGATTACTTCGCAGATCAGGTTTCCGGCCCGATGCCGGATGGCCGGGGCGGTGCAGAACACGGCCAGCTTGGCGGCGGGATCTGCGGTCTGCGACCAGTGGGGCAGGTAGGCCAGCCAGACCAGGACCGCGCCGAGGAAGCCACCCAGGAACTGGCCGGCCAAATAGACCGGGACCTGCCCGGCGGAGACTTCCGCTTCCCCGATGGCGGCCAGGGCAATCGTTACCGCGGGGTTGATGTGTCCGCCGCTGACGCGGCCGGCGACGTAGACGGCAATCGCCACCGCGAATCCCCAGCCGGCGGCGATCACGATCCAACCGGAGTTCTGCCCCTTCGTCTTGGCCAACAGGACGTTGGCCACCACGCCGTCGCCCAAGAGGACCAGGATCATCGTGCCGACCAGCTCAGCAATGAAGATTTCCACTGCCGCCACCTCATGGTTGACCGCCCAGCTTGATCACCGAAAGCGTGTAGGGAGAGTCGTGCCCGGAGTTGAGCTTGTCGGGACCGGTCACCATGTCGAAGTTCGACACGATCAACTGATTGCCGCGGACCAGCGGCTCGCCCGGCTGGTCCAGGCCCCCGTCCGAACCGTCGCAGTCGGGACTCTTGGCCAGCACTCGGACCTTGCCCTCCGGCGAGACCATGCAGATTGCGTTGTTGGAGAAATCGGCCACGTAGATGTTGTCCTGCCCGTCGCAGCAGATGCCGTCGATGCTCTTCAGGCACTCGCCCTTGGCCCAACGGGTGTTCGAGGCCACGTTGCCGGCGGCGTCGAAGGTGATCTTGTGCAGGGTGGCGTCGCCGAAGTTGCCCACGTAGAGGTTCCCCTTGCTGTCGAAGGCCAGGCCATCGGCGCCATACTGCACTTTGGGGTTGAGGGTCTTGAACTTCGCCAGCAGGTTCTTGTCCCGCAGGGTGTTGTTGACCTTGACCCCCTGGTCGTCGAGCCTGAAGCGGTACACGCCGCTGATCAACGGCTCGTCGCCTTTTTTGACGAGCAGGCTTTGGGTGACGTAGATGTGTCCCTTGTGGACCCGCACCCCGTTGGGATGGCTCATCCCGTAGGCCACCACCTCGGTCGCCACCGGCTGGCCGTCGCGGAACTTCATCCGCAGAATCCGCCCCTTGCTGTTCGGCTTTACCCAGCCCTGGTTGTCGGCCACGTAGAGATGGCCGTCCGGGCCGAACGCGATGCCCATCGGACAGGCCACCCCAGAGTCCGGATGGGTGGGCATCTGGCAGAACAGCCGCACCCGGTTCTCACGGTCGATCTTCATCAACACGGCCGGGTGGGTCTGGTCGGCGTAGTTGGGGCAGGCCAGGATGACGTTCCCCTCGGAGTCCAGCGCCATGCCGTCGGGGGTGGGGCAGATTTCGGGCAGCTTCACCAGCAACTGCGGCTTCGTGAGAGGCTCACAGCTCTCTTGGCCGTACGAGGCCACCGGCCCGGCCATAAGCACCGCCAGCGCAAGTGCTGCCCCAGGCCAGCGGGATCGTCGCGGTGTCAGCTTCGTGGTTCGAGGGACGTGCATCGATCTTCCTCCTTCGGGATGATAAGCCTACTTCTTGCCTTTTGGGCGGGCGAGCCAGCCGAGCGTAAGCCGGGCGAAGGTGATCTTCCCGTAGTTGTCCCGCTCGTAGAGGCAGCCGACGATTCCGTCCGGCAGGACGACCAGGTCGGAGTAGGCCGACGAGCCCCGGTAGATCACCTTGGCCACCGGCCAGGTCTTTCCTTCGTCGTAACTGACGCGCACGGTCATGTTGTTCCGCCCTTGACCGCCGGGACCGGAGTAGAGGATGACGTTCCTGGCCCCAAGCGAATACCGCTGGATACTCGACTGGCAGGTAGGGCAGTAGACCTGGGGGTGATGTTTGGGCTTCGACCAGGTCCGGCCGGCATCGGTGCTGAGGGAGAAGGCACGCTGGCTCTTGCCAAAATAGTTGCGCATGCTCAACAGCAACGACTTATCGGCCAGCTCGACCACTTCGCACTCGTTCATCCCCCGCTCGGTCACGCCGCCCAACTTCCAGGTCTTGCCGTGGTCGTCGCTAAAAAAGACCAGCGACTGTCCCTTCTTGTCCCAACCGCCCGAGTCCTTCCTGTCGCCGCAGTCGCAGGGGATCACCAGCCGGCCGCTTGTGAGTTGGATTCCATGTCCCGGCCCGGTGGCGTACCAATCCCAATCGTCCCTCTTCACGTCCTGGGTGATCTCGACCGGCTTGGCCCAACTCTTCCCGTCGTCGGTGCTGTGCGTGATAAACACCCGATCGTTGTTGCGGCAAAACGGCAGCCAGACCGTTCCCGTGCTGCGATCGACCACCGGGCAGGGATTGCCGATGGTGATCTTCGCGGCGCCCCCTTCCTCGTAGACCAGTTGCATCGGCTGCCAGGTCTTCCCGCTGTCGCGGGCACCGCTCCGTAGGAGTGGTCGGCGCCGCAGCACCAGGTCCAGGTCGCCGTGGTCGCCGCGGCCCGTCTTGCGCCCTTCGCAGAAGGCCAGCAGCGTCTGCTTGCTGCTGAGCACCACGGCGGGGATCCGATAGGTGTGGTAGCCTTCTGTCCCACTGGTGAAGACGTCGACTTGTTCCGGGGCGTCGTCCGCCTGCGACGTCCTGCCGGATACGCCCAAAGTGCCCAGCGGCACCGCCAGCAGAACAAGGCAGCAAGTGATGGAGCGTTGCTCGATTCTCATGGCATCTCCTTCGCGCAGTTTTCGAGGGGTCTTTCTACGGGTGACCGGCAGCCGCCAGCGTACCCAGTCTAATGGACCCTCGGCTATTGTCAAGCAGTCGGCCGCTCGGCCGTCGCCACTACCGGCAGCCGCGATTTCCTGCTAAACTGGCTGCTTTTCGTCACCCGCAAAGGACAATCTCATGCAGTATACACAACTCGGACGCACCGGCCTCTCCGTCAGCCGCCTCTGTCTGGGGACCATGAACTTCGGCCCCGAGGCCAACCAGGCCGACAGCTTCGCCATCATGGACCGGGCACTGGAGCTGGGCATCAACTTCTTCGACACCGCCGACGTCTACGGCAAGGTCCTCGGCGAAGGCGTGACCGAGAAGATCATCGGCCGTTGGCTGGCCCAGGGAGGCCGGCGCCGCGAGAAAATCGTCCTGGCCACCAAGCTCCACAATCCGATGGGCAACTTGCCGCTCGATCGCGGGCTGTCGGCACGCCACCTCCGCGCCGCCTGCGACCAAAGCCTCCGCCGGTTGGGCACCGACTACATCGACTTGTACCAGATGCACCACGTCGACCGCGGCAAGACCAGCGACGAGATCATCCGCCTGATGAAGGTCGACTACGGCGACCACCAGTTCCACGTCGATCACGGGGCGCCCTGGGAAGAGATCTGGCAGGCGATGGAGCAACTCGTCGCGGCAGGCAAGATCCTCTACGTCGGCAGCAGCAACTTCGCCGCCTGGAACATCGCCCAGGCCAATACCATCGCCGCCGGGCGAAAGTCCCTCGGCCTGGTCTCCGAGCAGAGCAAGTACAGCCTGGTCACCCGCGCCGTCGAACTGGAGGTCGTCCCCGCCTGCCGGGCCCTGGGGTTGGGCCTGCTCCCCTGGAGCCCGCTCGAAGCCGGACTCTTGGCCGGGGTGCTGCAAGAGACGAGCGAGGGGCGCCGAGCAAAAATCAAGCCCGAGACAATCGAAAAACATCGCCCCAAGTTGGAGGCCTACGAGGCCCTCTGCCGCGACCTGGGCCGGCAGCCGGCCGACGTGGCCCTGGCCTGGCTGCTGGCCAATCCCGTGGTCACCGCCCCGATCATCGGCCCACGGACTTTGGATCAGCTCGCCGGTGGCATGCGGGCGCTACAGCTCGAACTCTCGGCCGACGTCCTGGCCCGGCTGGACGAGATCTGGCCGGGTCCCGGTGGGGAGGCGCCCGAGGCCTATGCCTGGTAGCCGCCCGCCGCGGATCGGGTGAGAAAGGGCTCCGAAGGATCAGCGTGTGCCGCCGCTTGCCGCAGGCAGTGCTAATCCTGCCATCGTCGCTGGGAAACCTCCGTCAGACGATCGGTGGGCGTCACCCCGTCCGATCATGAAACCGGCAATTCTTGCCCGCACGTGGCGGCCCATTTGCTTGGCTGCCGACGGGTAACTGGCACTTTGATTTCTCGAACGGCTTCTTGGGGCTGACCGATGCTGGAGACCCGTACCTGGTGGGTCGCTGCCCGCTTCGTCGCAGATAGGAAAAATTCTGGCTCATCCGAGTAAAGCGTACTTCGTCTTGTGAATGCCGAGGATCTTG
>CAZUAM010000056.1:0-13175 GCA_964618095.1 uncultured Planctomycetaceae bacterium
AATTACCCGTCAATCCCAATCTCCCTATATTCCGGCATTTTCATCAGCCCAGCCTACGCCTCTCCGGCACCTCTGCGACCGGCCGCCGAATTCTGGATTTTTTCGCCCCGATCTGCCGATACCCCGGTTGACAAAATACGGTACAGATGTACACTATATGCGGGAGGCCACCTCACGTGAAAAACCGGCGGGAAAACCCGATCCAGGTCGAGGCCCTGCGGCGGCAGATTGCCCGGCTCGAGCAGTCCCGGCCCAGAAGCGGCGATCGGCCCATCTCGAGCGGCTGCGGCCCGCTGGATTGGCTCCTGCCCGGGGGGGGATTTCGCCGGGGGACACTGGCCGAATGGCTCTCTGCCGGCCAGGGCAGCGGGGCGGCCACGCTGGCCCTGGCCGCCGCGCGCGAGGCCTGCCAACCCATCGGGGGGGGATTGGAACAATCCCCCTCCGAATGGATGGGCGGGGCCCTGGTCGTGCTCGACCGCCAGCGGGAGTTTTGTCCGCCCGCCGCCTGCCGCCTGGGAATCGAGCCGGAGGACCTGATCGTGGTCCAGGCCGGCAGCGAGGCCGACAATCGCTGGGCACTGGACCAGGCGCTCCGTTGCCCGGGCGTGGCCGCCGTGGTGGCCTGGCCGGAGAAGCTCGACGGGCGGACCTTCCGGCGGTTGCAGTTGGCGGCCGAGGAGGGGGGTGGTCTGGGGCTGTTGATCCGGCCGCTGGCCGCCCGCCAGGAGCCGTCCTGGGCCGACGTGCGGCTGCTGGTCGAACCGCTGCCGGCTGGGCCGTTGCCAAGCCGCAAGCGGCGATTGAGGATCCATCTGCTTCGCTGCCGCGGCGCAGCAAGCGGACGAAACGTAGACCTGGTGCTCGACGATGAAACGCATACTGTGCATCCGGCTGCCCGATTGGCCGATCCAGCGGCTGGCCGTCAAGCGGCCGGAGCTTAAAGGACGAGCGATCGCGTTACACGAAACCCGCCGGGGCACGCAGCGGGTGGTGGCGTGCTCGGCCCGGGCCATGGCCTTGGGCGTGACCGTGGGCATGCCGCTGGCCGAGGCGATAGCGGTGAACGGCGGAAGGCGGAAGGCGGAAGGCGGAAGGCGGAAGGATCTCGTGGGCAGTCGTCGGTCCGAAGAAAACGTTGTCTCTGAAATCGTGGACCCTGAACCCCGAACCCCGAACCCTCCCCTTTCCGCCTTCCGCCTTCCGCCTTCCCCCTTCCCCTCCGACCCCCTGGCCGATCGCCGGGCCTTGGAGGCGTTGGCCGCGTGGTCTGCGCGGTTCAGCCCCGTTGTCGGCCTGGAAGACTCGGCCGCTCCGCAGAGCCTGCTGTTGGACGTTACCGGCCTGGCCCATCTGTTCGGCGGAGAGGCCTCGCTGGCCGCAAGGATCGTCCGCGATTTCGCCCGCCGCGGGCTGACCGTCCGCGTGGCCGTCGCCGACACCCTCGGTGCAGCCTGGGCGGTGACGCACTTTCATTCAGCATTCAGCATTCAGCATTCAGCATTCAGCATTCTCCCTCCCGGCGGGACCCTCCCCACGCTCCGCCCGCTGCCGGTGGCGGCCTTACGGCTGCCGGAGGAAACCGTCGGACTGTTGCGCGGGTTGGGCATCAATTGGATCGGCCAATTGGAGGCGTTGCCCAGAGGTGAGCTTTCCTCGCGATTCGGACCGCAGTTGCTCAGGCGTTGGGACCAGGCCATGGGGCGGCTGGCCGAGCCGGTGCCGGCCCGCGTGCAGCCGCCGAAACTCGAGGCCCACTGGTCGCCGGAACATCCCACCGCCCGGCGAGAGACCATCGAGGCGGTCCTGGAACAACTGATCGGGCAGGTCGCCGAGACGTTGGCCCGGCTGGGCCGCGGGGCCCTGCGGTTGGAGTGCCGGTTGGATTGCAGCTCGGGCGGGCCGGTGCGGGCTGGGTTGGTACAGGCTGGGCCGGTGCGGGTTTCGGTGGGCCTGTTCCGGCCGACCGCTGCGGTGGGGCATCTGTTCTCCTTGGCCCGGCTGCAACTCGAGCGGCTGCGATTGCCCGGCCCGCTCTTGGGGCTGCACGTGGCCGTCGCGGCCACGGCCCCGCTACTGGAGGAGCAGCAGGAGTTGTTTTTCCACGGCGACGGGCTGTCGCGGCGGCAGGGCCGCTACCTGGCCGAGCTGGTCGAGCGCCTAAGCAGCCGGCTGGGGCGCCGGTCGGTGCTGGGGGTGCGGCTGCTCTGCGACGCCCAGCCGGAGCTGGCCTGGCGCTACGACCCGCTGGTGAAAGAGTCGCGCCGTGGCACTGGCGTCTCGCCAGTGCGCGGCGGGAGGCACGGGCAACGTGCCCGTGGCACCCCGCGCAAACAGGCACCGGCCGAGCTGCCGCCGCGACCGCTGAAGCTGCTGCGGCGACCGGTCGCGCTGGAGGTCACGTCGATCCTGCCGGGGGGACTGTCCCGATTTTCGCGCAGCGAAAATGGGACTGTCCCCTTCTCGGACGAGGAAGTCGTCCCTTTGCGGCTCCTCAACTTCCACCACGGCGGCCGCGGTCACCGGATCGCGCAGCATTGGGGCCCGGAGCGGATCGAAACCGGCTGGTGGCGCAACCAAGTCGTGGGTCGTGACTACTATCACGTCGAAACCACCACCGGCGGCCGCTATTGGCTCTTCCGCCGTCTGCGCGACGGGCGGTGGTTTTTGCATGGGATGTTTGAGTGAAAGGGTTGAGGGGGTGACGGGGTGAGGGGGTGAAGGAGCGAGGGATGTTTAGCAGCCGCCGGCACGGCGGCTAAGGCGCCTGAACCAAGACCAAATAACCACAAAATGCACGGCACCCGTCGGCCAGCAGCGGCGACCCGTTTCGGGGCGAGAAATTCTGGCCCGGTGACGGCCGGCGCGTTATATTGCAAATCTGCTATCTATAGGCGGCGCTGCGCAGAAATTATACAAGACGTAGTTACCCCGCACTGGCGAATTCATGGAATTGCCACTGCTACCTCCTTTTGCCCGATGGCGCCTACATCGGAAGGTCCGCGGCGGTGTCGCCGATGGCACAACAAAGGCTACAGTCGAGGCAAAGCTGGGAGAACCCACTCGCAAGTGGTTTGACGAAGGCGACGAAATTTGGGTCTACCACGTCGGTCGGTGGCAAAACATTGCAGTTGACTACTCTGTCCTTTTCCGGGCTGAGAGAGTGGCGGCGAGTTGGTGGGATGAACACAACCCCGGTACTCACGTAGCGGGCTAAGCACTTGCGGGTGGCCCGGACAGTTTGCCTGTCTGGGCGGCGAAGCCGCGAGAGGTACTTGAGCGCTGCACCGGAGACCTCTTGTGCCTTTGGCAGCCGGAGGATTTTGTCGCGGGCCGATCCCACGGACCGCAGTCCGTGGGCGTTTTCCGTCCGCTGGGAGTCCTGAACCCGGAACCCGGAACCCCTGCTAAGCCGCAAGCGGCTTCTACCGGCAATCCCTGCCCCCTCGTCCCTGGCCCCTGATCTCTGGCCCCTATGATCTACGCCGAGTTGCACGCCAAGACGAACTTCTCCTTCCTCGAAGGGGCCTCGCATCCGGAGGAGCTGGTCCGGCGGGCGGGCGAGTTGGGGTATGCGGCCCTGGCGATTACCGACCGCAACAGCCTGGCCGGGGTGGTTCGGGCACATGGGGTGGCCAAGGAGGTGGGGTTGAAGCTGTTGATCGGTGCCGAGATCATGCCCGACGACGCGCCGCCGGTGGTGCTGCTGGCCACCGATCGGGCCGCCTACGGACGATTGGCACGCCTGATCACCCGGGGACGACGCCGGGCGGAGAAGGGCGAGTGCCGGCTTTCTTTCGACGACGTGGCGGAGCATGCCGCGGGGCTGATCGCCGGCGTGGTGGCCGCTTGCGGCTTAGCGGGGGAACTGCAAATTGAAAACTGCAAATTGAAAATTGCAAATTGCCCGCAACTGGCCCTTCCCAATCCCCAATCCCCAATCCCCAATCCCCCCTCTCCACTCACCACTCACCACTCACCACTCGCCACTATCCACTATCCACTATCCACTCCTCTCCGCCGCTACCGTGACGTCTTCGGCGATCGCTGCTACCTGCTGGCCGAGTTGCATCGGGGGCCGGACGACCGGGGGCGGCTTCGGCGGCTGGTGGGGCTGGCGCAGTCCGCCGGGGTAGAGTTGGTGGCGGCCGACGACGTGCACTATCACCTGCCCGAGCGCCGGGCGCTGGGCGACGTGCTGACGGCGATCCGTCACGGCACGACGGTGGCCGCGGCGGGCGAACACCTCTTTCCTAACTCCCAGCGATACCTGAAATCGCCCCGGACCGTGGCCGCCTTGTTCGCCGAGGTGCCCGAGGCGGTCCGCCGCACGGTGGAGATCGCCGAGCGCTGCACGTTTTCGCTGGACGAGCTGCGCTACGAATATCCCCAGGAGCTGGCCCCGCCGGGTCGGACACCGATGGAACATCTCACGCGGCTGAGTTGGGCCGGTGCTCGGCGGCGCTATCCCCGCGGCGTTCCGGACAAAGTCCGGCGCTTGCTGGAGCACGAGCTTGGGCTGATCGAAGAGCTCCGCTACGAGGCCTATTTTCTGACCGTGTGGGACCTAGTCCGTTTCGCCCGGCGGCGGGGGATCCTCTGTCAGGGCCGCGGCTCGGCGGCCAACTCGGCGGTCTGTTATTGCCTGGGGATCACCTCGGTCGATCCGGAGCGGATGGACGTGCTCTTCGAGCGGTTCGTCAGCCGCGAGCGGAACGAGGCGCCCGACATCGACGTCGATTTCGAGCACCAGCGGCGCGAGGAGGTGCTTCAGTATCTTTACGAGAAATACGGCCGCGATCGGGCCGGCATGACCGCCGAGGTGATCACCTATCGCCCCCGCTCGGCCGTCCGCGACGTGGGCAAGGCCCTGGGGCTTTCGCTGGATCGGGTTGACGCGGTGGCCAAGCGGATCGAGCACTTTCATGAAGAACCCGAGTTGGACCAGCGCTGCCGCGAGGCGGGCATCGACCCCCAGACGCCGCTTGGCCGGCAACTGGTCGAGCTGGTCGGGCAGTTGGTCGGCTTTCCGCGGCACCTTTCGCAGCACACCGGCGGGATGGTGATCACCCGCGGCCCGCTTTGCGAGCTGGTGCCCATCGAAAACGCGGCCATGCCCGAGCGAACCGTGATCCAGTGGAACAAGGACGAGCTGGACGAGCTGGGCATACTCAAGGTCGATTGCCTGGCGCTGGGGATGCTCACGGCGATCCGCAAGTGCTTTGATCTGGTTCGGCGGCACTACGGAAAGCAACTCACGCTGGCGAACATTCCCGAAGGGGACCGGGAGGTCTACGACATGATCTGCCGGGCCGACACGATCGGCGTGTTCCAGATCGAGAGCCGCGCCCAGATGAGCATGCTTCCCCGGCTGCGGCCGCGACGTTTTTACGACCTGGTGATCGAGGTGGCCATCGTCCGGCCCGGGCCGATCCAGGGCAATATGGTCCACCCGTATCTCCGCCGCCGCAACGGGGAGGAGCCGGTCCGGTATCCCAACCGGGCGATCCGCTCCGTCCTGGAAAAGACGCTCGGCGTGCCGCTGTTTCAGGAACAGGCGATGCGGCTGGCGGTGGTTGCCGCGGGCTTCACGCCCGGCGAGGCCGACCAGCTCCGCCGGGCCATGGGGGCCTGGCGGCGGCCGGGGCTGATCGACCAGTTCCGCAGAAAGCTGATCGACGGGATGCGGAGCAGGGGTTTTTCGCAGGAGTACGCCGAGGCGGTCTTCGGCCAGATCCGCGGCTTCGGCGATTACGGTTTTCCCGAGTCGCACGCCGCCAGTTTTGCGTTGTTGGTCTACGTTTCGGCCTGGCTGAAGTGCCACTACCCGGCCGCCTTCACCTGCGCGCTGTTGAACAGCCAGCCGATGGGTTTTTACGCCCCCGCCCAGTTGGTCCGCGACGCCCGGGGGCACGGCGTCGAAGTCCTGCCGGTCGACGTGAACCACAGCGGCGTGGACTGCACGCTGGAGCCAAGGGGGCAGGCGGAAGGCGGAAGGCGGAAAACCGCTGGTGCAGGGTTGGGGGTTCAGGACTCGGAAGTAATGGGAAACGCCCACGGACCGCGGTCCGTGGGGTCGGGCGCTGCCACGAAGCCGCAAGCGGAGGGGCAGGGATTGCAAATTGCAAATTGCAAATTGCAAACTGCAAATTTCCCGCCCGCGGCTTCGCCTACTACCGACGATTCCAATCCGCCTTCCGCCTTCCGCCTTCCGCCTTCCCCCTTCGCTTTGCGGTTAGGCTTTTCCATGCTCCACGGCCTGGCGGCGGCCCATGCCCAACAGATCGAGCAAGCCCGGGGCGATCGGCCCTTCCGCTCGCTGGACGATTTCGCCCGCCGTACCGGCTTGAGCCGTTCGGTGCTTTCCCGGCTGGCCAAGGCGGGGGCATTCGGCTCGTTGGGACTTTCGCGCCGCGAGGCACTCTGGCATGCGCTGGCGGAGGACCAGAAAGAGTTGCCGCTTTTCGCCGCGGGAGAAGGGGACGAGCCGAAGGAGGAAGCAAGAATTGCAGAATGCAAATTGCAAATTGCAGATTGCAAATTGCCCGCAGTCAACTCCCTCCCCTCTCCCCCTTCCCCCTTCCCCCTTCCCCCGATGTCGCCGGCCGAGGAGGTCTTGGCCGATTACCGCAGCACCGGACTGTCGCTCAGCGGGCATCCGCTGGAGTTCCTGCGGGCCGAGTTGGAGCGGATCGACGTGGTGCCGGCGGAGCGGCTGAAGAGTTGGCCCGACGGCAAGCCGGTCCGTGTGGCGGGGATCGTGCTGGTCCGCCAGCGGCCCGGCACGGCCAAGGGGATCACGTTTGTGACCCTGGAGGACGAGACAGGGCAGGCCAACCTGATCATCCGGCCGGGTGTTTGGAAGCGCTGGCGCCAGGCCGCCCTGGGGGCCACGTTGCTGTTGGCCTACGGCCGGCTTCAGCGCCAGGGGGAGATCATTCACGTGCTAACGACGAAGCTGGAGGACCTCTCGGGGCGGCTCAACGCGCTGGTGTCGCAGTCGAGGGATTTTTGCTGAGCGGGCAGGCCGCTTCCCACCTTGACCGGATTCGCCACTTTTGCACAATAATCTCCCACTCCCGTCGAATAACCTCTACGGCGGCAACTCGACGAATACCGAACCACTCTTCTGGGGGAGAAGCGCGAAAATGAGTTATCAAGATCCCGAACCCGTCAACCCGTACGAGAGTCCCGCAGCCAAGGGCCCTGCTCCGTGGCCGTCTCCGCTGAGCCAGGACGAGAGGACGTGGGGCATGCTATGCCATCTCAGCGCGTTTGCCGGTTACGTTTTCCCTTTTGGAGGGATTATCGGTCCGTTGGTGGTCTGGCTGATCAAGAAAGACGAGATGCCCTTTGTCGACGACCAAGGCAAGGAGGCCCTGAACTTCCAGATCAGCGTGACGATCTATGCAATTGTCTCGATCGTGCTACTCTTCTTGTTGATCGGGTTTATCCTTTTGCCCGCCGTGATCATCTTCGACATCGTGGTGACCATCATCGCCGCCATAAGGGCAAACTCGGGCGAGGCCTATCGATACCCTCTCAGCATCCGGTTCATCGCGTAAGGGAGCAGGCTGGCCTGAGCACGTCAACCGGCGACAGGCGTCGCTTCCTACAGCTCTTCCACGTGCACATCCTTTGCCCGAGCTTCGACCTTCGCCAGATCCAGTCGGCAGGGCAGCAGGTCGCGGAGGTTCTCGGCGGCAGCGGCGATGCCGAACTTGACCGCGTCGAGCATCTGCCGGCCGTCGCGGATCGCCCAGGCAATGGCGGCGGCCATGCAGTCGCCGCATGCGATCGGGTTGACGATCTCGTCGGGCGTCGGCGGAAGAAGACGGTAGGTGCTCGACCCCGATGTAACCCAAACGGGACTGGCACCCTGGGTGACCACCACCCACCGGGCGCCGCGGTCGTTGAGCGATCGCATGACCTGCAATAGCTCATCGTCGGAGTCGATCGGGCGGCCGACGGTCCGGGCCAGCTCTTCACGGTTCGGCTTGACTACCAGCGGATTGAGATCCAATACCGACAGGAGCCCCTCGCCGCGGAAATCGAGCACGGCCGGGCAGGGCGTCTCTTTCATCAGGTCGCGGTATAGGGACGCCGGCGCTGCGCTGGGCAGTGAGCCGATGATGACGGCCACCTTGGCCCTGGCGGCCTCCTCGGCGTAGGCGGTGCGAAACATACCCAACTCGGCCCGGCTGAGCGGCCGGCCGTTTTCGACCAGTTCGGTTATGGCGCCGGTGGCCCGGTCCAGGATCGTGGTGCACACGCGGGTTGCTGCTTGGGTGGGCACAAAGCGGCAGGGGATCTCGATTTCCTCGAACTCACGTTCAATCTGCTCCCGCGGCGGGCCGCCGACCGGGGCCAACATCAGGCTCGGTCCGCCCAGGTGATGAGCGGCAATGCCCGCGTTGAACACCTTGCCCGACGCACACCAGTGCACTTCCGCGGCCCGGTTCACCTCCCCATAGCGGAAGGAGTCGAAGACGAGGATCTGCTGCCATGCGGGCGTCAGCCCGGCGGAAAGGATCACAGGATCTCCTCCAATAGCTCGGTGAGTTCTTCGTCGGTAAGCTCGCGGGGATTGCCGCTCATGCTGCTGCCGCGGGAGTCTTTGACCAGGGCGGGGATCTGCTCGGCGCGGACGCCCAGCTCGGAAAGCCTCCGGGGCACGCCGACCCCATCACAAAGCGCCTCGATCTCCCGGATCAACAGGTCGACGGCCTCCTCGGGCGGGGTGGAGGGGCCACAATCGAACAGCCGGTGCGCCAGCCGTGCAAGCTCAGGTTCTCGGACCTCGCGGTTGACTCGCAGGGCGACCGGGAGCATCACCGCACAGGCCGTCCCGTGCGGCACCCGGCAATGGGTGCCCAGCGCCGGGGCTACGCCGTGGGCCATCCCCAGCCCCGAATTGGCCAGGGCCATGCCGGAGAGCAGGGCCGCGTGGGCCATCTTCTCGCGTGCCGGGCGCGAGCTGCCCTCTTCGACCGCCTCGGAAATCGCCGGAACGGCCAGTCTGAGGCCTTGCATGCAGAGCGCCTGGGGGATGGGTTGGGCCTTGCGCGAGAGGTAGCTCTCGATCAGTTGCGTGATCGCGTCCATGCCGCTGGCGGCGGTCACCTCCGGCGGGACACTTACGGTGAGTTCCGGGTCGACCAGGGCGATTCGCGGTACGAGCCGGTTATCGCGGAGGCTCTTCTTGAACGGGGGATCGTACGAGGAGATGACGGCATTCTTGGTCGCCTCGGCACCGGTGCCGGCGGTGGTGGGCATGGCCAGGACCGGAAGCGGGTCGCCCGCCAGTTTCAGCCCGCGGCCCACGCCCTCGAGATAGTCTTTGACCGTGGGGCTTTGGCGGTTGGTGGCCATGGCCCCGGCGGCCTTGGCCAGGTCGACGGCTGCCCCGCCGCCGACGGCCAGGAGAAAATCGCCGGCGCCTGCATTCTGGTCGCAAAGAGACGCGGCCAGGCGGTCGACGTCCTCGACTTCCGGCTCGCGCCGGATCATGGCGGCGGAGACGGCCTGGATCCCCTCGCTCCTGAGGAGGTCGGCGATTTCATCCATGGCTGGTTCGGCCGGCAACTCCGGCAGTCCACAGATGAGAAACGCCCGGCGGCCGAGCGTTCGCCCCAGTGTGCCCAGTTCGCGCCGTCGTCCCCAGCCGAAGACGATCTGCCGGGGAGCCAGGAAATCGTATCGGAGTCGGTAGTTGCTGCTCACGATCGTTTCTCCGTGTGAGGGCGGATACGACACCGGCACAATCAAGCCGCGACCGTCGGTGGCGACAGAGTTCATAAAGCCGCGACCGTCGGTGGCCACAGAGTTCGTGCCGAAACGATCCGCACAAATCGTCCTGAGCGACCGCCGCGTTGACCACCGTACGCGACCACCGCTCGCGGCTTTATGGCTTGTTGGACCCGGCGGTGGCGGAGTCGCGGGGCCCGGTTTTCCAAGCCGCGGCTGATCCAGTATAATGGCGGGCACCGGAAATGCGACCCGCAGTTTGGACCCTCCGAGAATGGCTGCCATGCGAATTCTTTCCCGCTTGTTCTCCGGCTTGATTCTGGTGACGGCTTCTGCGCTGCCGGCGGCGGCGGGCGAGCTGGAACCGCTGCTCAGAACGCTCCAGGCCGTGGGGCCCAAGGGGGCCGGAAATCGCCGGGCCACCCGGGCTTGGGAGCAGTTGGCCCGGGCCGACGCCGGCCAACTGCCGGTGGTCCTGGCGGGGCTGGACGGCGCCGGACCGCTGGGGGCCAACTGGATCCGCACCGCCGTCGATGCAATCTCCCAGCGGCAGTTGCAGCAGGGCGGCAGACTGCCGGCGGCCGAATTGGAGCGGTTCGTGCTCGACCGGCGGCATGCCCCCCGGGCGAGACGGCTGGCCTATGAATTGCTGGTCCGCGCGGATCCTTCGACGCCGCGGCGGCTGCTGGCCGGGATGCTCGACGACCCCAGCCTGGAGTTGCGCCGCGACGCGGTTGCCCGGCGGATCGAGGAAGCAGCCGCCCTGGAAAAGCGGCAGCGGGCCCGGGCGGTGGCCGCCTACCAAGGGGCCCTCTCGGCCGCACGCGATCTGGATCAGATCAAACTGCTGGCCGGACGCCTGCGGAAGCTGGGCCTTGAGGTCGATCTGCCCAGGCACTTCGGCTTCCTGGTCCGCTGGAAGGTGATCGGACCGTTCGACAACACCGACGAGAAGGGATTCGACCACGTCTACCCACCGGAAGGGGAAATCGATCTGCGGGCACCCTGCGAGGGAAAACACGGAAAGGTCAAGTGGATTGACTACGTCACCCGGAACGAGTACGGAAAGGTCGATCTCAACAAGGGACTGGCACACGAAAAGGACGTGGCCGGCTACGCGTTGGCGCATTTCATTTCCCAGCGGCAACAGCGCGCGGAGATTCGCGCCGCGTCGGAAAACGCCATCAAAGTCTGGCTCAATGGCCGGCTAATCAGCCAACGTAACGTCTACCACATGGGTTCGCAGACGGATCAATTCGTCAGCCGGGTCGCGCTGAAGCCGGGCCGGAACGCGATCCTGGTGAAGCTCTGCCAGGATGCGAACCCGGCGTCTTGGGCCGATTCGTGGGGCTTTCAGCTTCGCATCTGCGACACCAACGGGACGGCCATCCTCTCGACCGATCGTGAGAAGGAAGCAGCCGAACAATGAAACGCGCAAGAACCACAGCGACCTACCTGACCTTCGCCGCGGCGGCGGTCTGGCTGTTCGCCGGCGCCGACTGGTTGCACTTTCGGGGCAGCGACACCAACAGTGTCTCGGAGGAGAGGAACCTCCCGGTGACGTTCAGCGAAGACAGGAACGTTGCCTGGAAGGTCCCGCTGCCCGGCCGGGGACCGTCGAGCCCCATCGTGGTGGCCGGCCGGGTGGTGGTCACCTCGGCCAGCGGTCCCAAGCAGGATCGGCTGCACTTGCTGTGTTTCGACGCCCGGACGGGCAAGCTCCGCTGGGAGCGTCAACTCTGGGCGACCGGCCACCTCGTGTTCAATGCGTACGGGGGCGTGGCCGCGCCCACGCCGGCCAGCGACGGCCGGCTGATCTTCGCCTTCTACTCCTCAAACGACCTGGCCTGCTTCGACCTGGAAGGGAATCTGAAGTGGTATCGCGGGCTGGGACACGACTGGCCGGCGGTGCGAAACGACGTGGGCATGGCCTCCTCGCCGCTGGTGCTGGGCGGGACCGTCGTGGTGCAGTTGGACACCCCGGGCGATTCGTTCGTGGCCGGGATCGACACGGGAAGCGGCGAGACCCGGTGGCGGATCGAGCGGGAAAAGGGCGCGATCTGGGCCTCGCCGACGGTGCTGCGGGGGAAGACCCCGGAAGACGACCTCGTGCTGCTGCAAAGCCGCTCCCGGCTCTCTGCCCATCGACCTCACACCGGCAAGCTGGTTTGGGAGTACGAGGCCCAGTGCCATTCGATCTCCTCGGTGACCACCTGCGGTGATCGTGTCTATCTTCCGGCCTGGGGCCTGCACGCCTTGCGATACGACCCGGCCACGCGCGGCGTCAAGTTGCTCTGGTACCGCAAGGACCGGCTGCTTTCCAGTGACCAGTCTCCGGTGGTCCACGACGGGCGGACGTACACCATCCAGTCGAAATCGATCCTGAGCTGTGGCGACGCAGCCAACGGCGAGCGCGTTTGGCAATTGCGGCTGAAGGGTCCGATCTGGGCCTCGCCGGTGCTGGCCGCCGGCCGGTTGTATTGCGTCAACCGCGACGGCCTGGTCCAGGTCGTCGAGTTGGGCCAGAAGGGCAAGCAGAGCGATGCCGGCCAGCTCGACGGAGGAGTTCTCGCCACGCCGGCGGTGGCCGACGGGGCGATCTACTTCCGCAGCGATTTACACTTGTGGAAGATTGCCTCGGAGCAGGAATGACTAATAGCCGGGACGCAACGCGTCGCGCCAAGTACTCGCAGGAATCATTCGATGAGGTGCTTGTCCCCGGTTCAGACCGCGGCGCGTTCCGTCCCGGCTATCGGCGGTTACTCGTCGGCCGAACCGCCAGGGAACATCCCGTGACCGATACCATCCAGATCCAACCCAGCGGACCGCTCGAGGCCTCGATCCGTCCGCCCGGATCGAAGAGCATTACCAATCGGGCGCTGGTCTGTGCGGCGCTGGCCGACGGCGAGTCGGCGCTGACCGGGGCCCTGGACAGCGAAGACACGCGGTTGATGATCGAGGCGCTCGGGCAGCTCGGCCTGAGGGTGGACCACGATTCGGGCGCCTGCACGATTCGCGTTTCTGGCTGCGGGGGGCGGATCCCGGCCGACTCGGCCGACCTATTCGTAGGCAACAGCGGCACCACCGTGCGGTTCCTGACCGCCATGGTCACGCTCGGGCACGGCACGTTTCGGCTCGATGGGACGTCCCGCATGCGCCAACGGCCGATCGGCGATCTGCTCGACGCGCTGCGGCAGTTGGGCGCGGATGCTGTAAGCGAGTTGGGTACCGGCTGCCCACCGGTGGTAGTCAACGCCGCCGGGCTGCCGGGTGGCCGGGCCGAGGTGGCCGGGGAGATCTCCAGCCAATACCTCAGCGGCCTGTTGATGGCTGCCCCGCTTGCCCGTCAGCCGCTGGAGCTGACCGTCCGTGGCCCGCTCGTCTCGAAACCCTACATCGAGATGACCATCGCCGTAATGCGGGCGTTC
>CAZUAM010000056.1:13185-18121 GCA_964618095.1 uncultured Planctomycetaceae bacterium
CGGCGTGTGGGTGGAAGCCAAGCAGTTGAGCCGCTTTCTGGTCGCTTCCGGCCAGAAGTACCGCGGCCGGCAATATGAAATCGAGCCCGATGCCTCGGCCGCCAGCTACTTTTTCGCAGCCGCGGCAATCACCGGCGGCGAGGTGACCGTGGAAGGTCTCACGCGCCGGAGCATCCAGGGCGACGTGGCCTTTTGTGATTGCCTGGAGCAGATGGGCTGCCAACTGCGATACACACCAGACTCGATCACGGTCGTGGGCCGTCCGCTGCACGGGATTGAGGTTGACATGAACGCGATCAGCGACACCGTGCAGACGCTCTCGGCGGTGGCCCTGTTTGCCGACGGCCCGACCACGATCGGCGGCGTGGCCCATATCCGGCACAAGGAAACCGATCGGATCCGTGCGCTAGCTACCCAACTGGGAAAGCTGGGGGCTACGGTTGAGCAGCAGCATGAGGGATTGCGGATCGTCCCCGCCAAGCTGCACGGCGCGGAGATCGACACGTATGACGATCACCGGATGGCGATGAGCTTGGCACTGGTCGGACTGGGCACGCCCGGGGTGGTGATTCGCGACCCCGGCTGCACGGCCAAGACCTATCCGGCATTCTTCAGCGATCTGGCAGGATTGAGAAAGAAGTAGAGCGGAGAGGCCGCAAACGGAACGTGCGACCGGATTCATCGCGGGTAGGGGGATCGGAATTCCGCTTTCCGCCGGGCCGCCGACTGCAACAACTCGTCGGCGCGGCGTAACAGGGCGTTTTTCTCTTCAGCAGAATCGCAGCGGGTGCCGGCCGGGTCGATCGCCTCGAACTGCCCTTGGCAATGCTGACACCTCACGCTCTTGCCCAGATACTCCACGCGAATTTGCAGGCGCCGACCACAGGTCGGACACTCCTGGATGAAGTAGGTCGAATTTGACATGGCGGCACCTCCTGTTCCCAGTCGGCCATCCGTCTCCAGCCGGTTATCGTACATCAACCGCGACTCGTGTCAACAACAACCGGGGCGTCTGCTGTTGAACTGGGGAAACATCTGCTGCCGGGCTAATCTGGGCGGCATAAATGACATAGACAGAATGCCTTGAGTTTTCCGGGCGGCATGCGATTCTGGCGAGTTGCCGCCCGGCGGTCCCCGGGGATCGTCCCGTGTAGTGCCTGGCTGATTTGCCTGCTTGAAGATCAACCAGGCCAAGAACTTACGACTTCCGTGGAGCGTCCTTCGGGACGCTGACCCGCCCGGCACTGTCCAAGACAGCGGCAGTTCGGCAGGCATTATCTACCGCGGGTGGCCTATAATTTCCAGTAGTGCCGATATTCTCCAATAGTGCCGACTCTAGTGTGCAGCGTGGAGATCTTTGGGGGGCATCCACAGCAAACCGGGCGGCGGATCGCCCAAGACTGCCGTGCGACCGTTGGCCTTGGTACTTCACAAGCGAGCAAGGACATCCGATGCGTTTCAGAATCGTCAGGTTTCATACCGTAGCGGGGATCGCGTGGGGATTGGCCGTTGCCTGGTGGGCGGGGGTTGCCGGCGGCGCGGCTGAGCCCAAGCCGCTTCCTCCGCTGAGCGAGGTTCGAGAGATCGTCTTGCGGCACTTTACCCTGTTGGCCGATTACCGGCCGGGCGACATCATCGCCCGAAGCCAAGTCGAGCCGCTGTTTCTGCAACTGCAACTGATCGGTTGGAAGGTGACTGATCGGAAGGGCATCCTCCGCAAGGTGCCGGCCGACAACGACTTCCTGATCCGAAAACTTGGCACGTCCCGCGGCCGCAAGTTCATGCGCCGGATCGCCAACTACCCGAACGCCTACGACCGCCTGGACCGGCTGAGTTGGCTGCCCCAGGGAAGGCAAACCGTGCACGACTTGATCCACAAGACCGGCGGGGACGAGATGATCAAATACCTGACGACCGCCTCGGGGGGAACCGAGTTGGGGAAGATGCTGTCGAAGGGTCCCAAGGGAACCGACTTCAACAAGCCCACCGGCCGGATCTACACGGCCAAGATGCTCTGGGACCGGCTGAAGAAAAGCCACGCAGAAGCCGAGAAGGCCGCCAGCCGGCAGAAGGCGGCCAAGAGAGGAGCGGGGCGTGCTGCGGAGAAGCCGGGGGCTGCGGGAAAGAAAGCAGGCCCGTGAGCCAACGGCTCGTCGGAGGTCTGCCGTAGCGCGCGGCGGTCGGCACCGGGGCTCCCCCGACCTACCGGATCCGCCGGATCGACCGGATCATGACCGTCTGGACGGGAATTCGCTCGAACTGTTCGGCGTCGTGCACTTCGACGGCGGCGATCTTGTCGGCCACGTCCAGGCCCTGGGTAACCTTGCCGAAGACGCAGTATCCGTATCCCTCCAGGGTCCCGTTCTTGTGGTCCAGCACTTCGTTGTCCGACAGATTGAGAAAGAAGTAGCAGGTGGCGCTGTGGATGGCGTCGGCCTGCCGGGCCATGGCGATGGTGCCGCGGCGGTTCTTCAGCCCGTTGCGGGCTTCGTTGTAGATTGGGGTGCGGGCCTTCTTTTCGGACATCTGCGGGGTAAACGCGCCTCCCAGGACCACTTTCGGATAGTCTGCGATCACCTGGTGGAAGATGGTCTGGTCGTAGTGTCCGCTCTCGATGTAGGAGAGGAAGTTCCCGACGGTCAGAGGGGCCTTTTCGGCATCCAGCCGAACGGTGATGCTGCCCAGCGAGGTATCGATCACGACCGTCGGGTGCAGGGGGTCGGTGCGAGGTTTGCGCGAGGCTGATCCGTCGGCATCGGTACCCGGCTGGCCCTTCCCGCCTGCGGAACCGTCAATCGCCGCCGTTTCAGCCGCTGCCCCGTCGCCGTCGCCTCCACAGCCGGACACAATCGGCAACACGACCATGGCCAAACATGCTACAATGGACCTCAAACAGAATTGCACTGCCTTGCCTCCGTGTTTGGGTCTGTGGTTTGCGGCGCCCGGGGCGCCGAAGGCCGGCCAAACCGGCCTGCCGTGGACCTGACGGTGGTCTCTGGCTTGGCTTCGGGCCGGACCGCCGCCACAGGGGGCCGTATCATCCACGGAATGCCAGTTTGGTGCAACCTCGGTTATCAGCAGGTCGGGAAAACCCGGTGAATTGGGGGATCTGGAGAACTTTTCTTTCGCGACTTCCTTGCTAGAATAAGTGGTGAAATCGGGTCGGACTTGAGCCTTCCGCCGCGACAACCCCTGAGCAGTCGGAAAGGCATTCAGCGGGAACCATGTACAGTCGCTGGTCCAACGCCGCCGTGATCATTCTCTGGGTATCGGCCATGACCTGGCTGGTGAGGTACAAGGTCTTGCCGCCGATGCTGGTGGGCCAGCCGCCCAGCTATCGCACCATCCTGGAGGCCCAGCGGCGCGAGCCGCCGGTGGGCTGGGAGATGAGCTTTGACGGCCGGCCGTTGGGCTGGGCACTGAGCACGACTTCTCTGCAGCCCGACGACGTGACGGAAGTCCGCAGTTGGGTCCACTTCGACCAGCTCCCGCTGGAAGACCTCATCCCCAAGTGGCTCCGCGCCCTGGTGCGGCCCGTCGAGCAGCCGGCCGGTAGCCTGGAAATGGACGCCAAGAACACCACCTTGATCGATCCCCTGGGGCGGCTTTCGGGGTTCAAATCTGAGGTGCGCGTCAAGCCCCTGGAGGATCTGATCAAGATGCAGGGAACGATCGAAGGAACCCAACTGAAACTTGAGATACACACGGGCGGTCTTGCATATGAGACTGAGGCCCACATCCCCCAGGACGCGCTGCTGAGCGATGCCCTCTCTCCGCGGACCCAACTGCCGGGCCTTCGTGCCGGCCAGAGCTGGACGGTCCCGGTCTACAGCCCCTTGCGGCCGCCCAACAATCCCCTGGAGATTCTCCAGGCTACGGTCGAAGGCTCCCAGCCGATCGTCTGGAATGACGGCGCCGTGGAGACCTTGCTGGTGGTCTATCGCAGCGACCCCGGCCACGGGCTGGGCAGCGATGAGCGCCCCCGGGGAAGGCTCTGGGTCCGCCGGGACGGCACGGTGCTGAAACAGCAGGCGATGATTTTCAATTCCACCATGACCTTCGTTCGCCTTCCCGACGACCAGGCCGCCGCGCTGGAGAGACAGGTAAACAGAGGCCAAAACTAGAGCCGGCCAAGATGATCGAATTCGACAATACCACCCGGTGCTTCGGTTCCAAGGTGGCGGTAGATCAGCTTACGTTGGCCGTCAAGCCGGGGGAATTGTTTGCCTTCTTGGGTCCCAACGGGGCCGGCAAGACCACCACGGTCAAGCTGCTGGTGGGTCTGCTGCGGCCGGACTCGGGGACGGTGCGGGTTTGCGGCCACGACCTCGCCCGCCACACCCGAGAGGCCACGCGTCTGCTGGGCTACGTGCCCGACGAACCCTTCCTCTACGACAAACTCACCGGGCGGGAGTTCCTCGAGTTTGCCGCGGAGATGCGTGGGCTGGACCGGTCCGTGATGCGGACACGCATGGCGCGGGAAAGCGAGAACTTCGACCTCTGCGACTTTCTGGACGACCTGACCGAGACCTACTCCCACGGGATGAGGCAGCGCTTGGTCTTTGCTTCGGCGCTGCTGCACGACCCGGCGGTGCTGGTCCTCGACGAGCCGATGGTGGGGCTCGACCCCCGAAGTGCCCGAATTGTCAAAGACCTCTTGCGGTTGTGGGCGGCCAGCGGGACGACCATCTTCATGTCCACCCACACCCTGGCGGTGGCCGAAGAGATCGCCGACCGGATCGGAATCGTGGCCGAAGGCCGGCTGCACTTCCTGGGCACCCTGGCCCAGTTGCAGGCGGAGCTTTCCTCGCGCCACGCCTCCTTGGAGCCCCTCTTTCTGGAGCTAACCGAAGGCGGCGACGGCCGCCACGTCCGGCCGCCGTCGCCCCGACCCCGAACTGCCAGGTAGTCCGCCCGTGACCCCTCAGCCTCCCTC
>CAZUAM010000057.1:0-11785 GCA_964618095.1 uncultured Planctomycetaceae bacterium
AACTCGGAGCCCTCCCCGAGCCCGAATTCACCCACGAATTCTGGTGAGGAGGCGGCGTAGATTTCGTTGCCGTTGTGGCAATTGAACATCCGCGAAGTGTGGCAGGTGTCGTGGATCCAGAACTCGGCGTGCTCGCTGGCCCACTGCGAACCGGAGATGCTCTGCGACCCGGTCGGCCTGCCCTCGCGGTACCCCAGGGGGCGGCCGCCGTCTTCGTAGAGCATGAACGTATTGGAAAGCCCGTCCCGAACGTTGGCCAACGAAGTTGACGGCGCGGAATTCCCCGAAACGCCCTTCTTGAAAAATCCGTCCCAGTCTTTGCGCGCGCTGAGGTGTCCGTCCGCCACCAGAGCGCTGCGAACCGTGCTGACGATATACTCGCAGGTGGCGTAGTCGGAAACGTATCGCCGGCCGCCCGGCGCCGAAGGGCAGACGAAAACGGCCAGATTGACGCGGGTGGCCCCGGTATTGGCCGAGTCGTTCCAGGGCTTCTTCCAGTCGTACCTGTCGTAGACGTCCTGGAGCTCGAGGTGCGGAAGGATGAACGCGAGCACGTTGTGGCCGGGCTTTCTGGTATAGGCGGGCGGGAAGACCTCGTGGGTGTCCAGGTAGCCGTGCAGCGCCAGCCCGATCTGCTTCAGATTGTTGGCACATCGCATCCGCCGGGCGGTTTCTCGGGCCGACTGCACCGCCGGCAGCAACAAGGCGATCAAAATGCCGATGATCGCGATCACCACCAGCAGCTCGATCAGCGTAAAACCGTGTAGGGGCCGGTGAACGTGCATCGGATGATCCTTCCGATCAGGACTTGCAGAACAACCCTCACGCGCTGCGTTTTTCTGCCCCCTCTGCGGTGAATTCAATCTCGCCCCCTGCCAAAATCCTCCGGTAGTGCCCGGACGATCTTGACCGTCTCCAAACTAACGTGGACCACCTGGCCGACCAGGCGGACGATGTACTCTTCGTCGTCGGGGCGGTTGGGGTCGGAGCGGATGCCGCTCCGCTTGTCGGTCTTGATGCGGTACTGATCGATCACCCATTCCAGGGCCGAGCGGTTGCCGAGGCGATAGTCGAAGACCTCGGGGGGGATGGCGGCGAGGGTGAGCGAGTCGTTGACCTTCAGCGCCTTTTTGTCCTTGCTCAGCCGCATCTTTTCGACGTGGTAGGAGAGCGGCACGTCGGGCGTCTCGATCCAGTCGAGCGGGTGCGGCTCGAGCTGCTCATAGTCCAGATGGAGGCGGGCCAGCTCCTGACCGGCGTCGGCAAATGCCCGGAAGCCCGGTGCCAGGGGGATCCGCGGCAGTTCCCGCTTGAGATTCTCGGCAAACCGTTCCCGGTAGCCCGGATGGTGCAGGAGGCCGTAGACGTAGTAGAAGATGTCCCACTTCGAGATCTTCTTGTCACGGTAGTGCCCGCGAAACTTCTCCAGTGCCCAATCCGTAACATTCTCCCGCCGATTGCTGCCGTCTTCGTCGTAAATATGGAATGGGAAGCACTGCGTTCCCCCGTTCGCAGGGTTCGAGAACTTGTAATCAGCAATGCCGTTTGCGACCAGACAACGAAAGTCGTCGTTGCCTGGCCCGCTCACACATATGAGTTGATTCTCTTTCTCAGCGATCGCGCCTGGAAAGAAGTCCCCAAAGGCGCGTGGCTCTTCGTTACAGATCGGATCGTAGAAAAGGAACATCCGATGAAACGGTCGGTAAAGAGCCTGCCGGATCTTAGTTTCGGAGAAGTGAGCATAGTGTCCTCGCTGGAGATCATTCTTGAGGTCGCGACTCCATTTGATCCTCCGATCATCGTAAAGGACGAAATCGTCGACGCTTGCGCCAGGCTCGGCGATACGCTTCCACCTGTCGACCTCCATATTATAGGTCTCAATCAGCGCCTCGACTCTTGGTATCAAGTTGGCTTCTTGTTCTCCGTACATCCAGGCATCCCGACTGGTCACTACGCCAGGGCAGTACCGATTGAACAGAACATTTGCGCGTCCTGCCTCCTGTGATTTCCATACTTTCTGTCCCATCGGCAGACTGGATTCGAACTCTTCCACATTCTCCTGAACCATCCAGAGGCTTCGACTGTTGGCCTCAACGGGTCTCCACACAACATCCGCGATTGAGTGTCTTTCCGCCAGCCAACCGAGCTTTTGCTGTTTGCGCCAGGCTTCCGGCACGTTGTGCAGAAACAGGCGATTGTCGTCATGAGCTTTCTTCCGTACAGCAATCGTGATTCCCACGCCAATTGGAATGCCGAAGACGTTGTGGGTTGTGCCCGTAAGTTGAAGTCCCCGTCGCCGGTCACCGTGCAAATCCAAATGATGGAGGAGCTGGAAATCGCTAACGAGGTGGGTCCGCATGCCATCGTACGCAAATTTGTGCACGAACCCGTTGTTTGTGATCAACGCAACGATTCCATCTCGGTCTCCAAGGCGGTCCGTTGCCCACCGCAAGAACTTGATATAGGGATCACGGAAGACGTTCTTGTTCGTGGCACTGGAATCCTTCGAATACGTGTCTTTCACACGCTTCTCTACTTGGTGGTAGACGCGATTCTTGTTGTTGTCGTTCTCGTTCTGTTGCCGGGCGTTATACGGCGGGTTCCCAATGATCACCGTGATTGGTGTCTTTGTCTGACGCTCAACGCGTATGATGTTTTGCTCAACCTTGAAACCGGGAAGCGTTGTCTGCGTCAGTCCGGCGGCATCCCGGTCTTCAGCCAGATCGAGAGTATCGACGAAGCAGAGGCCCTCGAACGGCTCGTACTCGCCAGTCTTCTCATAGTAGGCGTGTTCGATGTTCAGTGCAGCGATGTAGTAGGGCAGCAGCATCACCTCGTTGGCGAAGAGCTGCTCGCGGTACATCCGCGGCAGGTCCCGTTTGGGGATGCGGCGGATGAAGTTGACGATGAAGTTGCCCGTGCCCGTGCAGGGATCGAGGATGTTCACACCCGGCGCGCCGAGGTGGGTGTTGAAGTCAGTCTTGAGCACCTCCTCCACGCTGGCGCACATGAAGTCCACGATCTGCTGGGGCGTGTAGACGATCCCCATCGTGTCGGCCACCTTGACCGAGTAGCCCTGGAAGAACTGCTCGTAGACGACGTTCAGAAAGTGCTGCTTCTCGGTAAAGCTCTCGATCGTGTCGGCCGCGGCCTCGATGGCCACGTAAAAACGGTCGAGCGACCGGAGGAACTCGTGCCGGCTGAACGACTGGCTCACCAGGGCGTCGATCACGCGCTCGACCTCGGCGGCGATCACGTTGCGGCGTTTGAAATCCTCGCGGTCGAAGATGGTGCGGATCAGCCGCTCGGTCAACAGGTGCTGCACGAGCATCTCGTCAACGGCCTCTCGGCTGAGGTTCGGGTTCAGCGAGGTCTTACACAGCTCGTAGAACTGGGCGAAGGCGCCCTGGAACTTGCGGTTGTCCTGGTGGGCCTCCTCGATTTTGGCGACCAGTCCGCGGGCAAGCTCGGGCACCCGCTCCTTGAACTCCTCGATGGCCTTGTTGAAATCCTCGTGCGCCGGCTCGGTATAGGCGAAGAAGGCGTTTAAGAGATCGGCAAGCTGCCGCGGCTCCCTCAGATCGACCTTCATCGTCTGCTGGCGGTTCTGGTACAGGTACGCCTGCCGGGTGTCCTCGAAGATGATGTTGCCCAGCGGATAGCCCTTGGCGATCTTCTTCTGGATCTCGGCTTCCAGGTCGTCCTTAGTGTCCTTGGCCTCCCAATGGCCGCGGCGCAACGAGTTTCGGTCGCGGAACGTGCCGTCGGGCCGGATCGCCTTGCCGCCGGAGGTGTCGGCTTGCTCGGGGATCAACGTCCAGCCGAACCGTTTCCCCGTGTCGGCCAACAGGTTTTGGAACGCGGACCGCAGGGCGCTCTCGTTGTCCACGCCCTGGTCGGCGTACGTGTTCAGCGCTGCGTAGTAGGTTTTGACGGCTTTTTGAGTCGGCTTGACGGTTGTGGGGGTCGGCATGGCGACGTCCGATTTCGAGCTGCGGCAAGCGGCTGCACTGCCCCCGGCGGATTGGGTTCCGTCCGCCCCCAACAATAGCCGGTCTCGCCCGTCGCTACAAGCTCCCCCGCGGCCGGCCGGGGGGATAAAAGCGGAGTGGAGCGGGGCCTGCCGGCCGTCAAAAGACTGCTCGGCCAGTCTTCTGGCCGCCCCGGTTTCGCGATCCCGGACAACGCGGCGAGGCCGATTTCGCGCGGAGTTGACGACGCGAACCTCTGGAAGCTTTAGCCGAGATTCCGCGCAGCGCAGGGCCCGTATCCGGGTATCACCCTCGGGAAGGGAAGCACTCGACGACATCGGACGTGAACGAGGGTCCCAGCCGTGCCCGATGGAAAGCGAAAGCGCAGGCACAGCCCAAACCAAGTCAAACGCCAATGGTATGCCCGGCACCGGGCTGAACGATTCGGCCGGAGGTACGGGCTGCACGGCAACACGCTCACGTCTCCGGGCCCGGAGCCCCTGGCGGTCCCCGCGCCGCTCTAACTCTTGCAGGTACCCCGGGGTAGCTCCGAGGGCCGCCCTGGTTGCCACTCTTTGCGTCATTTCCTAAAATTCCTTATCTTGCGTCTTTGATTCACTTTAACGGCTGCTCAATATCCTGGAGCCAAGAGCTCAGGCGGCTGAGATGGTATGATGGGTCGAGGAAATCGCCGGCCGGATTGGAAGGGGAGGCTCAGTCCGCTCGACTTCCTTTTTAGCCGTTGGGACGAAGAGGTGATTGGATTGCAGTGTGGGACGCCGATGGAGGATCGCCCGCAAAACGAGCCGGCGCTGGACAGGATTGCCGAAACGTTTGAGTCTGCGGAATAGGAGCCAAGACACGATGGATCAAATAACAGTCCAACCAATCGGAACAATTCACTCGCCATATAAAGAAAGCAGGAACGTCCCTATCCAGGGCACCTTTGACGATAAGGTTCAAGCCTGGCTCGAGCTAAAAGACGGATACGCCGACGGCCTGAAAGACCTGGACGGCTTTAGCCATGCCATCCTGATTTACTATTTCCACGGGTCGCAGAGGGAGGAGATCGAAGGACGACCGTTTCTTGAGCAAGATAAGCACGGGATCTTCGCCATAAGAAGCCCTCACCGCCCCAATCACATCGGGCTTTCTGTGGTGAAGATCAAGAGCATCGAGGGCAACCGCGTGCAGTTCACGGAGGTGGACGTCTTGGATGGCACGCCGCTTTTGGATATCAAGCCTTACGTGAAGTACTTTGACAGCCGAGTCAACGTTATCTCCGGCTGGTTGGACAAGCACTTCGCAGATGGAAAGATCCCAAACCAAGTAACCATAAGATGATCACGTCAATCGGCTGAAAACGCGGAAATGCCACGCCTATGATCGGAGGTTTGACTCATGAAAAAAGCAACCGCAATCGCAATCACGTTCGTTGGACTGATCGTCTCAAGGGGCCAGGTCTATGGCCAAGACGCAGGGCGGCCCACTCAGGTTACCGCCGATACCCCGCTTCCCGACCGCTACCCATACGTCGTCAAGGACATCCTGAAATACTGCCAGCCCCCAAAGGGCTGCTGGGTCGATTTGGGAGCGGGCAAGGGGCAGGTGGCGATCCCTTTGATCGAAGCGACTTCCAATCCGGTGGTCATGCTCGATCCAGACGAAGAAGCAATGTCCAAAGGGCTTGAGCTTGCCAGGAAGAAGGGATTGGAAGATCGGCTAATTGCCGTCGTGGGGGTGGCCGAGAAGATGCCTTTCCCCGACAACTCGGTGGATCTGGTGGTCAGCCGTGGGTCGATCTTCTTTTGGGGCGATCCGGTCAAGGGTTTGCAGGAGGTTTACCGTGTTCTTCGACCGGGTGGCAAGGTGATGATCGGCGGCGGACTGGGCAGTGGCTACCCGAAATGGGCTGCCCAAAAGCTGATGCGCAGACGGCGAGAACAACTCGACAAAGGTGATCCCGAAAGGAAAAAACACTTCATCAACGTTCGCAGCCCCGAGACGTTTCGGCGTTGGGCGGAAGCTGCCAAGTTGCCCAACTTCGAGGTTGTTGGCAAAGGGGCTCTTTCTGCCGACGATCCACAGACTGGGCAGGGTATATGGCTGCGGTTTGCGAAGGAAGACGGCAAGTGATCCGTGCAATCGTCTGCCTTCCATGACTTCCAAGCGGCATCTGCAATCAGGCAAAACCGCCAGAGACAGATCCGGATGGAAGCGGCCGGGTGAGCTCACCCGAAATACCGTTCCATCTTATCAAAAGCCTCGTGGATTTCCTCTTTGGGGACGCAAAACGACATCCTCAGGTGCCCCTGGCCCGTGGGCCCAAACGCGATCCCAGGCGTGGTGGACACGCCACCCTCTTTGAGGAGCCTCTTGCAGAACGCCGTCGAGTCTTTGCCCTCCTTCAAGAGGATCTTGGGAAACATCAGATAGGCCCCGTGCGGCTTCTCGTAGGCAAAAACTGAATCCAGACCGTCAAGGCGCTCGCACATCACGTTGCGGGCAGACAGATAGTGGTTTCTGAATTCGGCGACACAATCTTGTGGGCTTTTCAACGCGGCCAGCGCCGCATATTGGGAAACCACCGGGGCACAGATCGCAAAGGGAATATGTGCCTTATTGATCTGCGTAATCACCTCTTCGTCGGCGTGCAAGTAGCCGATCCGCCAGCCCGTCATGGCGTACGTCTTGGTGAACGTGTAGCAGCTAATCACGTTCCGCCTCATTTCGGGAATGGACGCAATGCTGAAATGCTCGTAGCCGTCATAGGTAAAATACTCGTAGGCTTCGTCCGTGATTACCATCAGGTTGTTCTCCAGGGCAACCTCGGCCAATTCTCGGAGTTGTGTCTCGACCAGCACCGTGCCGGTTGGATTGTTCGGAGTACAAAGCATAATCGCCTTCGTCCGGGGAGTTATTGCATCCTTGATGCCTTCGATGTCCAGAAGGAATCCCTGGTCTTCGGCCGTGGGGACGAAAACCGGTTTCCCCGACGCAATCACAACCTGACGAACGTGCGTGGAATAGGTTGGAGAAGGCAGGATAACCTCGTCGCCGGGATCAACCAAGGCCATTACGGCGGCGGCCAGCCCCTCGATGGCCCCCACAGTAACCATGATTTGGGAAACATTGGCATCCACCCGGTTATCCCGCCTGAGCTTCTTCACGATTTCTTCCCGTAGCTCTAATAAACCGGCGTTCTCGGTATACCCCCCAACCAGCCCTTCTCTGATGGCAGCGATTGCGCCTTCTTTGATATGATCGGGCGTATCGGAGGTTGGCTTCGCCCAGGACAGAAACGCCAGATCTTCGACTTCCTTCGAGAGGCGTGTCATTTCGTGGATTGCGGATCTGGGTATTCGGCTGACACGGTTCGATATTCTGGGGCTGCTGATCATCTCGTATCCTCCCGAACTGGTTTTGGGCTCAAAGCTAACAGGCCGCCAAGCCGTTTGCCGTCCTGTCCACGGCTATCTCCCGCCCAAGCCCCTGCTTGGCGTTCCCCCGGCCAGCCCACATTCTCAGCCGGGAGGGGGCAGCTTGGCAAGGGCAGTCTAAGGGCCCGACTTTGGCAGCCGCTCCCTGATGACCCAATGGATGCCCGCTGGGGATCAATAGAAACAACGACCCGATAGAGAGCTAGAACCTGGTGCCACGGCCGTGTTGGCCGTGCCCGGTAGCAGCAGAAAACCTACACGGGCTACACGGCCGTGGCACACGTCAGTAGCGATTTGAGCCGCGTTTCTAGCTTTCTGTCGGATCGTTGTTTAAGAATGGCCGCTGTGGATGCGGTGATCCGAGTGGCTACTTCAGCGGCGCGAGCTGTAATTGCCAGACGTTGACCGCCTTCCAGTTCCCGGCGTCGGCCGGCTCGAGGGTGAGCCGGTGCACACCGGGACGATCCACCTTGAATTGGCCGAGGTGCGCGAAGACGGGCTTGAACCAGCCTTGCGTCTGGGGGACCGCGACGGTGCCGGTCCGGCCGGCAAGCGTCGTCTTGAAGCCGCTGGGTCCGTAGGCCGAGGAGAACTCTCCGCGAACCGCATAGGTGCCGGCTTCTCGAATCCACACCAGCCAGTGGGCGCGCTCCTTGGGGTCGTCCCATGCGCCGATGTTCGGCCTCCCGCCCTCGGCCTGCACCCGCACCCGGTCGCCTTCCAGCGTGACCTTCTCGACCGGGACGCTGATCGCCCCGGGCAGGTTGAAGCGCGCGTCGGGATGCAGCGACACGTAGAAGCCGCTCAGCTTGAAGGCGAAGGCGTGTTCACACGGCCGCCGTGGCGGCGCCAGCTTGGGCACCTGGATGGCCAACTGCCCTTGATCGTTGAGCGCGAACCTGACGTCGCCGTCGCGGCCGAGCAATTGGACACGGGCGTCCGAGCCGGCGGTGTTTACCCGGAGCGATCGGATTGTCAGTCGTTCTTCCGGCCAGCCCAGCGCGATCACGTACACTGTCTTGCCGTCCTTCGAACGCGTGAACCGGACGTCCTCGGACGTGTACGGCTTGTCCTTGTTTTCGCTGAAGCCCCCGCCGGTGTTGCGCGTGGGGCCTTCGCCAAAGATCACGCACGGGCGTGTGTCGTAGATCGCCTCGCCGTTTACCCGCAGCCAGTCGCCGATGCCCAGCAGCAGTCGTCGCGCTTCCGGAGGGATCGTCCCGTCGGCCGCGGGGCCGACGTTTAGCAGCATGCAACCGTTCTTGCTGACGATGTCCACCAGCAAGTCGACGAGCTGATCGGCCGACCTGTAGGGGACGGACTTTTGGCAAAACCAGGGGCCCACGGAGGTGTCGGTCAACCAGGGATAGGGCGTCAGCCGATCCTCACGGCCGCGCTCGAAGTCGAGGATGCCGGTCTGCGCGTGCATATCCCGGTGCTTGTGAGCCACGCCGACCTGGCGATTGTTCCGCGCGGCCCAGTTGTAGTAGTCGGCGAACATCCGCCGCTGGTAGTCGGGCCTGATGACCCTGCCCAGACCAAAGTCGAACCAGGTCAGGTCGGGCCGGTACTTGCCGACGACCTCGTTGACCATGCCCAGCCACTTGTCGAGATACTCCTTCGACGGCGGCGTGCCGGGTTCGTGCGGCTGGCAATAAAGACCGGCGTGCTTGCCGTCGGCGGCGTCGAACTTGTAGGCCGGCTCAAAGTACTGCCAGGCAAAACCGTGGTGAAACGTGGCGATGAACTTCATCCCCCGCTTGCGGATGGCCTTTTCCAACTCGGCGGTGAAGTCGCGTTTGGGGCTTTTGTCCATGCTGTCCCACTGGGTGAACGCCGAGTCCCACATGGCGAAGTTGTCGTGATGGATCGCGACCGGCCCGGCGAACTTCGCCCCGGCCTTGGCAAACAGCTCTGCCCAGCCTTCCGCATCGAACTTCTCGGCCCTGAACAGCGGAACGACGTCCTTGTAGCCGACCTTGTGCTGGTCGCCGAAACGCGTGCGGTGGAACTGGAAGGTCGGGCTGTTGGGCAGGTACATGTTTCGTCCGTACCACTGGACTCCGCCCGGCCCGTCTTCGGCACCTACGGTAACCGGCCCCCAATGGGTGTAGATGCCGAATTTGGCGTCGCGGAACCACTCCGGGGTCTGGTGCTTCTTGAGCGATTCCCAGGTCGGTTGATACGGCTCTGCCGCCTGGGCCGGCCCGCAGGCAAAGAGCAACACGACGTAGCATGGAGCAGCACGGTTCATTAGCGAGCGTAACATGTCGTTTCTCCCACTGGAAATTGCGAACGCTTGCTTGCTTTGTGTCACGATTAGGGCTTGTTGGCGGAGAAGCAGACAACACGGCCGTCGCGGGTGGACAGGTAGAGCCGACCGTTTGCCGCAGCCATGCCGTCGAAGACGGGCGGAGACTGAAGTGGATGCTCTGCCAGCTTCTTCCCGCCCGTGGCGGAGACGGCCAGCAGCAGGGCGCCCTTCTGGCCCCTCAGCGCAGCGTCCTGCCGGGCCAGTGCGCCGCGGATCGCCGGGTCGTCGGGCTGGTAGAAGGCACGCCGTTCATTCGCCAGGTTGGGCGGGCCCGCCACCAGCAGGGTCGGACCGGCCAGGACCATCGCCCGGACCAAGAGCGGCGGCCGCCCATTTGACCAGCGGACGTCCGCTCCCCACAGCTTGTCCATCGAGAAACCCTCCCGCACCTTCCAGTCGGAGCTGTTGGCGTTCTTCTTGTCCGACTTGGCGTTGATCGGGGCGTTGGACTTTCGGACGCGGCGGACGGACTCGGGCCGGATCTGCCTGTCGGCGGCGTAGAGGTGGTACTCCAGCACCGAGGCGTTGACCATGTACTGCGGCTTGCGCCCGTAGCCGTATACGTTGTCGTCGTCGAACACCATGATCCGCCCGGAAGGAACCAGACGGCCGGCCCGGAACCAGCCGCCGTAGCCCCCGCCCATGGCCCGCCCGTACAGCCAGTACGACCTGAAGAACCAGGAGTCGTCCAGGAAACCGACCTGGCAGAACAGGTGGGTCCCTTCCCCGGCCTGTTCCTGCACGGGCAGCGGAGCGACCTGTTGGCGAACGCCCGTAAGGTCGAACCGCTGGGACCGCATATATACGTGGCGTCCGTCGCTGGAGAGGACGTCGGGCAAGGCCACCGGCATGGTCAGTCCCTTCACGTGGATCTGGAGGTTCTTGCCGCTCTCCGGGTCGCGGTCGTCCAGGACGGTCTCCGAGAGCTTGCGACCGGTCTGCGGGTCGAGCCGCAGCAGGCGCAACCCGCCGTCGAGGAACATCGAGCGGCCGGCGACGCAGTACAGCACGTCGTCCTCGACCAGCACGCTGCCGTGCACCGGCCAGACCGATTCGATTTGCTCGAAGGCCGTCATCCGCAGGTCCGCCGGGGCCGCACGGAAACGCCAGACCAGCACTCCGTCCGCGGCCCGCAGGCAATACACCCAGCCGTCGGCCGAGCCGAACAGCACCCTCCCGTGCCAGATCGTGGGTGGGCTGTCCACGCGCCCTCCGGCCGTGTAGCTCCACACTGGCTTGCCCGAATCGGCATCCAGGGCGTGTACGGTGTGGGTATCGACCGAGGCGACGAAGAGTTTGCCGCCGGCGACCACCACGCTGCTGAGCCGGCCGCCCAGCTCGGTCTGCCAGCCGCGGTTCAGATCGGTCGGGACGGTCGCCTTGGTAAAGCCGCTCCGCGCCGCGTCGTGGCGATACGTCGGCCAGTCACCCCCTCTCCCTTTGGGAGAGGGTGGCGACGAAGTCGCCGGGTGAGGGCGGTATGCCTGATCCGCACTCTCCTCACCCCGGCCCTCTCCCAAAGGGAGAGGGGGATACGCCGAGCCCCGCTCGAGGCGCTGATCATCCGATGCTTCCCGCCGCTTCTTCAGCAACTCGGACTCCGCAGCCAGGGCGTTGAAGCCGCAAAGCTTCGCTTCGAGATAGCAGCCGCAGGAATGCGGCGGGGCATAGACCAGGCCGTTGCAGGGCATGATCCCGTAGATGCAGCCGCCGCGGACCCAGTGGTGGGGCGTCCAGTGCTCGGCCTGAGGGTCCACAAACTCGATGCCCGTCCGCGACGGCAACAGGTAACGTTCGGTCGCCTTGCTCGGGTGGCAGCGGTGATGGAACCAGTAGGTCTTCACGTCGGGTGGGAACCGCTTCTTGACCTGGCCGCTGTGCGGATCGAGCCCGGTAAAGACCCCCGAGTCGCCGCCGACGGCGATCGCGCCCGAATACACCAGACCACCGACGACCAGCAGGTCCTCCGGCGACTGGTGCCCCGAGCGGGGATGTTTGGCCGTCCACAGGGTCTTGCCCGTCTCGGCCGCCAGGGCCGTCATCGATCGGGTACCGCCGGC
>CAZUAM010000057.1:11795-18070 GCA_964618095.1 uncultured Planctomycetaceae bacterium
GCCGATTTGGACCATATGCCGGAACCTGCGTCGCACCACGTCCTGCCACACCAGCAGCCGCGGCCCGAAAGACGTATGGATCGACTCTCGCCGCTCGATCGGTTCCGAGGTCCAGAGCGGGCTGCCGTCGGCCCGATCCAAACAGACGACCTTCTGGCCGTCGTGGAAGTACACCCGCTTGTTGTCGGCAGAGAGCGTCAGGGGCGCCACTGCCGCGTCCTTCTTCCAGAGCACCTTGCCGGTATCGGCCTGGATGGCCAGCACGTGCCGCTGCTGCTCGTCCCACGCCCAATCGCGGTTCGCGTGACCGGTGTTGTCCCACACGTAGGGGAATTTCTGCCGATACTTCGGCCACTTCGACGGAGCGTCGCTGGCCAATACGAACAGCACGCCCTCGGAGGCGATCAGCTCCTCGGTGTTTGCGGTGCCCTGATACGTGCGGATCGTCTCGCCGGTGGCCGCCTCCAGGGCCGAAAGCGGGGCATCCAAGGCGAGCGTTACGTACACCACGTCTCCCACCGCGACCAGCCGGCGGGTGACCTGGGCCGGGCCGCTTTTGAGCGGCCAGATGTGCGTGTTCCAGGAGGCGATCGGCCGCTTCCACAGCACCGTGCCGTTGAAGGCGTCCCGTGCGGTCAGGTACCATTCGGCCGGCAATTGGATCGAAGCCTTCGAGCCCTCGTCCATAATGTAAAACAGCCGGCCGGCGGCCGATACCAGTGCGCTCATGCTGGCCATGTGGTCGTGGTGCCGCGACCACCGCGGGCTGCCCACCCACTGGTAGCGGCGCGGCGGCCCGACCACCGTGTCGTGGGCCACCGGATTGCCCGTCGCGTCGTGGAGATAGTGGGTCCACTCGTCGATGTTGTCCGGTCGCGGCTTGATCGCCTTCTGCCACGAGCCGCCCTTTTTGCTGTACGCCGTACCGCCCGGCACCAGCACGCGCAGGAGCTCGTCCCTCGGCACGTTGACGGTCCGCTCAGAAACCAGCAGGTTGACGAAGTTGTCGATGTAAGGCAGATGCCTGCCGTCGAAGCGGTCCACCGAGACCTTGCCGTAGAGGGCGAGCGAGCGGACGTGCGCCCGGGCCTTCTCTACGTTGGCCGGATCGGCGTCCAGGCCATGGACAAGGTAGCCGTGGCCGGCGCCCAACGCTGCCGTCAGCTTGCCCTCGCCGCAGCCCAGGTGGACGATCAGGCCGCCCGCTGTGCCCGTGGCATCGAGGATCTGGCGGGCGGTGGCCCGTGGGGGCGGCTCCGCGGCAGCCTCGGCGGCGCTGAGAACACCCACCGGTGTGGACAGAACCGCAGCCAGCAAAGCTGCGAAGCCCAAACGGCCGCCTGCTTGCTTGTTTCGTACCATGACTTGTCTCCCTATCTGTGGCGGAAATCGAAGATTCGGGTCCGGCACGTGGTCCGGACGTGCCGCGCAACCCCCGCAGGCCGCCATTATCGCGGATGTTGCTACTCCTGCAAGCTCCCGGAAACGGCCTATCACGGCCAAACCAGGGGTCTCCCGGCCCAGTCATTCAGAGCCCGGTGCCCTATCCGTTGCCGGCCGGTTGGGAAGCGCATGCTGGCACGCGTGGCCCCCGTCTCCGAACATTCCTCATATTCGTTCTGACAGTCTGCTTTGGGCGGGAATTTGCGTTCAATCCCGCGGGCTCCCCACTTGAGATTCGTCCGCAGGTCTGCCTCGTGCTATAGAGAATTTGTAGGCAAGGTCCGTTGCCCCGAGGACCCCCAGGCACACGTATTTCAGCCGGCGTCTGTGATTCCCGCCACCACGGAGAGCACCTGCATGGGCAGTGCGCTTGAAGCAGATCCGGAGGTTCGCCGAGCCATTGAGGAGCTTCGCGGTTCTACGGCGGAGGAGCGCCGTCGTGCTCCCCGAGAATCGTTTCCGGTCGTCCAGCGCATCGCCCAAGCTGCCGACGGAAAAGTGCCGGAGCAAGCAACGTTCTTTCCCGTCAAGTGTCACGACCTGTCCACCCGTGGTTTCTCGTTCTTTGTCAAGAAGCGGCCACAGTTCAAGTCGATGGTCCTGGCCCTCGGTACGCCGCCGGACGTGATCTACCTTGGTGCCGAAGTAAGACATTGCACGGACGTGCTGATGCACGCTTCGGGGCGAGTAGAAATCCTCCAGAACCAGGATGCCCAAACCGACGGCGCAAGCCCTAGCGGTAATGGTGCAAAGCTCACGGTGCTGGTTGGTTGTGAGTTTACCCGGCGCCTGGAATCAGACGACAGTTAGAGATCGGCACTCGTTCGCGCTGCCCGTCATGAGCGGAAGACTCGGATTGCGGCAAGCCGGATTCCCGTCGGCTGATGTCCGCCAATTCTCGCGGTTCAACGCTTGCCCGTCTGGGAGGCCTCCTTTTCCAACAGGGCCCCTTTGGGGACCTCGGGCGAGACGGCGGCGAGTCTGCGGACCTGCCTGAGATCGTTCTTCTGAAGCACAATCTGCCACGTCGCGCCACCTTCCAATTGCAGCAGCGTATCCACGGCCGATTTCGGCGAGCAGCCGCGGATCGCCGCCCGGCGAACCTGGACCATGCGAAGCATCGCGGCCGCGCCGGGCCAGAATTGGGCGTCCAGCCCGTCGATCTCCACGTCCTCCGCGTCGTCGAACGTCAGGGCGTGACGCAGATCCGCCTTGTCCGTGCGAAGTTCCAGCTTGGCGAACCTCAACCCCCGCACGTGGCGGCAGTAAAACCCATAGGCCGGCAACGTGCCGAACATCGTGCTCTCCGGATAGCTCTTTCCCCGCTCGGGAATCTCGCGGGCAGTATCCTGCTTGGCCCCTCCACCCTCGAACCCCAGCCGGACGTTGACCAGCGTCACGTTCTCGATTGCGTGTCCCGGCAGGCCGGTGATCGAGCAGCCGATCTCGGAGGTGCCCTTGGCCGTGACGTTGCTGAGCACCACGTTGCGGAACGTTCCCACTTCGGGTTTCGCCCCGGGGACATAGGGCCGGGCGCGGTTGCCCAGCCGCAGAAAGATGGGCACCGAGACGCCCTCGATCTCGACGTCGGAGACGACCACGTTTTCCAGCCGGCCGCCGTCCACGATTTCCAGGGCGATGCCGGCCAGCCCTCGCTGCCGGCCGTAGGTTTTCTGGGAGTGCCGCGGCGAGAAGACCTTGCAATTCTTGACGACCACGTTCACAAACCCGCCGCCCGACTCGGTGCCCATCTTCAGCGCGTTGCAGTGGCTGCTGATCGTGCAATCGGTGATCCTGACGTTCCGGCAGGGCCGATCCGAGAGACTCTTCAGCACGATGCCGTCGTCGTCCGAATCGACCCGGCAGCCCGTGATGGTCACCTCCCGGCAGCTATCGACGTTCAGCCCGTCGTTGTTGAAGGCCACGTGGTTGAACACGTCGACGCTGCGAATGGTCAGCTTCCGGCAGAGGCGGTAGTGCTGCATCCAGCAGCCGGCACTGCGAAGCTTGAGGCCATCGACCAGCACGTTGCGGCAGTTCTCCAGGTAGATCACCTTGGTCCGCTTCTTCGTCTTGTCGCGAAACGCGGAGCCGCTGCCGTCGATCGTGCCTTTACCCCGGATGGCGACGTCGTGGAGGTTTTCTCCGTGGATCAAGTTGCGAAAGACGGGATCTCCCTTCTTCTCGCGCCCGTCGGAATCGACCGCGGGACCGTAGTAGTCCTGCCGGTTGCGGCTGCCCAGCAGCGTAGCACCCTCGTCGACCAACAGCGTCACGCGGCTTTTCATCCGCAGGGCGCCGGAAAGGAACGTGCCGGCGGGAAAGCGGACCGTTCCCCCGCCGCCGGCGGCACAGGCGTCGATCGCCTTCTGGATGGCCGCCGTCGAGAGGGTCTTGCCGTCCGGCTTGGCCCCATACTCAAGGATGCTGTAAACCTTCTCGGCCGCCGCGGTGGTGGTTGTCAACAGACACAGCAGGCAAATCGGAAGTATGTATTTTGGCAGGTGCATGACGAACTCCTTCGGGAAGCGTAGGGAAACAACTCTTCGTTCTGGCAACATCCTCCACGTTTAGCTGCCGACGGTACGCCGGCGCGGCAACGGGCGAGATTAGCGCCGGCGTGCCGTCGGCGGCTAAACCGGATGACGGCGGCATTGTAGCACCTTTGCGGCCGTCTGTCCCCGTTTTCGCGGTGCGGCTTTGCGGAATTCCGCAGGCTGATATAGGATAGTGGACGGTCGCTAACAGAGATTCAGTACTTCCAAGTCTGGGGAACGGGTGGCTGGGGTCGAACGAAGTGAGCCCCCAGACCCTCGGCTTTCCGGGGGCTCGCTGGCGCTCGACCCCGGCCACCCTAAGGCAGACCGGCCGAACTCGGAACTACAGAGATTGGATTTCAAAAGGAGCCAGCCATGTCGAGGTTTCGCACACTTTCGGACCGAATTGCGGCGGTATGCTTCTTCCTGATCGGGCTGGGCACGGCATGCACGGCCTGGTCCGCCGACCTGGGAAAGGTACCCCAATTCGGCGTGATCGAGGTCTCGTTGCACGGTCCGCAGTTGGGCCCCGGCGATGCCCCGGCGCGTGAGATCGAGCTGACGGTCGCGTTTCGCCACCAGTCCGGCGAGCCGACGATCCGCGTTCACGGCTTCTGGGACGGCGACGGAAGGGGAGGCAGCCGTGGGGACGTCTTCAAGGTTCGCTTCCTCCCGACGAAACCGGGGCAATGGGAGGTCGTAAAGACCATCTCGAACCATGCCAGGCTACGGGGCCAGCACGAGGGCGACACGCTGCTTTGCGTCCCATCGGCGCACCCCGGCTTCTGGATCGCCGACGGCCGCTGGTACCGGCGGTCCGACGGCTCGCACCCGTTTGTCGTCGGCAACACGCACTACTCGTTCCTGAGCCGGCGCGACAAGCAGGGACCCGTGAAGACCGATCCGGTGGACGACGTCCGGGCAAACGCCAAGTACTATAGGAAACTGCGCTTTACGCTTTTCGGCGATCGATATCCGGACCCGAAACTGAAACCGTTTCTGGACGAGGGGGGCCGCCAGAGCGACGACGGCCGTTACAGCTTCCGCCCCAACCCCACGTGGTTTGCCCGACGCGTGGATCCGGTGGTCGCGGAAGGTTGCGCCCAGGACCTGATTTGCGACCTGATCCTTTGCGGGCCGGATACCCAGGAAAGCCGGTCGACGCTCAAAGGTAATCCCAAGCCGTGGCTTCGCTACGTCGCCGCCCGATACGGATCGTACCCGAACGTGTGGCTCTGCCTGTCGAACGAGTGGAACATCAAGACGCCCCGCTACTCGGCCGGCGAGATTCGTGCGGCCGGCGAGGCGATCCGCTCCTGCCTGCCCTATCCCACGCCCGTGTCCATCCATCGCAGCCCCGGGCCTTGGGATACGGAGCTTAACGGTCCGTGGCACGATCATGCGATCATCCAGGGCAAGATCAAGCAGCTCGGCCGGGCGGCCGACGCGGCCCTACTGAGCCACCGCCGCAGCGGAGGAAAGCCGATCGTCAACGACGAAAACGCCTACCAGGGAAAGGGCGACGGCTTCACCAGGGAAGACGTGATCGAAGGCTGCTTCGGCACGTTCCTCGGCGGCGGTTATCCGACCACCGCGGAGAAATACGGCAACAAGCTCGGCCAATACTTCTGGGGCGGTTTCGATCCGCGGCAGCATTCGGCCAGCCCGCAGCTCCGCTATTTGCGGACCTACGTCGAGGAGAATGTCGCCTTCTGGCGGCTGGCCCCGATGCCGCTGGGGAAATCGATCTTCGCCAACGCGGACGACCAGTTCCGCCTGCTCGGCCGCGACGGCCAGGAGTACGTGGTCGGCTCCAACCGGAAGGCGACCGGCATCCGCGCCGGGCTGCCCGAGGGCACCTGGAAAGTCACCCAGGTGGACCTGATCGCCGTGACCACCAAGACCCTCACCTCCTCGGCCTCCGGCAGCTTTGCCTTCGACACACCGCCCTCGCGGGCCGTGCTCACACACTTCAAGCAAACCGGGGCGGTGGGCGGCGCCCACCCTATTCGACTTGACGTAGGCGGTCTCGGCTTGGGATACTGATGGCAGTGGTCGGACGGGTCGGCCGCGCCAGTGAACTCCAGTTCGTTACCGGCCGCCGATTCCTTACGGAGTTGGCTGCCAAACTCAAAGCCGATAAGTGGATACTTGTCGAGTCGATTCTCTCCGGTCGCCAATGTCGGCGCCGGCGAGAGCGTTTGCGTCCACGACGAAGCCGTATTCAACCAGTTCCTTACGATCGGCCGATAAATAACTTCCCGTTTTCTTGTGGGAGGCGACTCTGTCGGCGAC
>CAZUAM010000058.1:0-16343 GCA_964618095.1 uncultured Planctomycetaceae bacterium
CCCGGTGACTCCATAGAGGGTCACCGTCTCATCGGGCACCGGCCGATCGGCCAGGACCAGCAGCAAGATCGCCGGCACCATGACTCCCAGGTAGATACCCAGCACCAGCGCCACCCGCGCCGACCACGAGGCCAGCAAGTACTCGTAGCGGGCCACCGGCCGGCTGAGGATTCCGTCGGCCAACGACTCGGCTCGCGATCCCGACACGGGGCCCACGCCCAAGACAATGACCACCAGGAACCAGGGAAAGACCAGGTAGGGAAACAGCAGCCATGCGATCAGCTCAGCCGTGGGAAGCTCCTTGTTGTTCCAGTGCGAGAGTATCACGAACAGCGTCAGCAGGGCGCTGGCCGCCAGCCAGAGCCGGACCAGCCAACTGGCACTGAGACCTCGCAGGTCATGCCGAAGGATCGCCAGCAACGGCATCATCCGCGTGCCCAGCGTCGAGATCGAACCGGTGGAACCCATGGGCTTCGTCCTCTTGGAGCAGTTGCAGATAGGCGTTTTCGGTCTCGTTCTGACCGCAGTGGACGTCCTGGAGCAACAGATTGGCCGAGTCGACCAGCCCCAGCACCTCGGCCAGGGCCCGGGCGCGGCTGCGGCCGTCCGCGATCCGCACCACCAACGTCTGGTCGGCCTGGATCTGGACGTCGACGCCCTCCAGATTACCGGCCTGTTGGGCCAGGCGTCCGATCTCCTCGCCGCTGCCTTCCAGGTCCAGGCTGAAGTCGTCGCGGCGCAGCCGGAGCTTCATGTCGCGCATGGGACCGCTGAAGATCATCCGTCCCTCGTGCATCACGCCCACGTGATCGCAGATCCGGTCGATGTCGCTGAGGATATGGGTGGCCACGACGACGGTCCGGTTCTTTCCCAACTCGCGGATCAGGTCGAGGGTGAATCGTCGTGCCGCGGGGTCCAGGCCGGCGGTGGGCTCGTCCCAGAGGAGCAGGGGCGGATCGCCCACCAGCGAGGCGGCAATCCCCAGCCGGGTGGCCATTCCGGTGGAAAACGTCTGGATCCGCTGGTCGGTGGCCCCCAGCAACCCCACCGCCCGCAAGAGCGAGGCGAACCGCGGCCGGCGGACCTGGCGGGGAAGGCGGCAGAGCTTGCCGAGCAGGTCCAGGTATTCGATGGGCGTGAGGTTGCCGGGCAGCTTGGGATGGGTGGGCAGATAGCCGATCAGGCTGCGGACCGTTACCGCGTTGGCCCCGCAGGACTTGCCGAAGACCTCTGCCCGGCCTGCGCTGGGCCGCTGCAATCCCAACAACAGGCGGAAGGTCGTGGTCTTGCCCGCCCCGTTGGGACCCAGCAGCCCGAAGATCGATCCGCGCGGGACCTCCAGCCCCATGTCGTTGACGGCAATCAGCCGCCCGCCGAAGATCTTCGTCAAGTGCTCGGTGTGAATCGCCAGTTCCACGCTCGGTTCCTTGTCCGCTTCTGAATCGGTGGGTCGGTATTCTCCCGGCGGCACGGCCGCCCCGCGGGATTTCACGATTCTCGGGCTCCGCTCGGCCCCCCCAAGCAAACGTCATAACCTTGATTTTGGGCAGCAGGATCGGCCGCGTCAAGCGACGCTCAGCTCCGGCTGCGGAGGAGGCGTGAAAAACCGCGGTTTCGCGGGAATAAACCCGCTCTGGGAAGGATCAACGTCCTTCCAGAGGAGAGTTGGGCGGGTTTTCAGCCTTTTTTTGGTGAACTATTCTGGGGCCGGCGGCGTCTACGGATGTGCGTGGCGGTCGCCGGCCGCTGTGCTTGATTAGTCCCGGAGCGGTCCTGACGGTGGAACTTGCCGCACGAACCATGAGACTTGCACGGCTATCAACCGGTAGAGGATGCAAACGCTGGGGCCCATTTGCCGGCCAGCCGGCCAGCGGGCCCAATGTATATCCATGGCGATTGTGACATCGGTGCATCCGCCTGAGGCATTATCAAGCCCGGTGTCACAGCGACATCGGGTTTTTTGTTGAGCGAAAGGCTGAGGCGGCCCCGCCCGTCGGGCGGTCGGCGGCCTGAACTGCCGCAGACGGGGTTTTGCGCGCGGCGATCTGCCGCGCCAAAGCTGCGCTAGCGTCCGGTGTTGTAAAGGAAGCATGGCGATCTGATCAATCGTCGGTGGCCGGTTCGAGTCCGCCCCGGACTACTTGGTGTTGACCCTGAATCGAGGCTACAAAGGTCCGTGCCCAACCGCAAGAGCGTACAAACAGGCTAGCCATTACAAGGCTAATGGGTTCGATTCCCACCCGGCGCGGGTTGCGCGCCACCACTAACCAGCTCTTAAGGTCGGTGGTGGCGGGCAGGACACTTACAGTTTGAGTTTGCAACTGCGGTGATTTTCGAGGCACTTGGAGGAAATGGCGTGGGCCGGCTATCAGCGTGCATCAGGAGGTACCAGACGCTAACGACGGCGGGCGGGTTGGGGGCTCTGCCGGTCCTGGCGAACCTGTTACTGGTTCTTGGCATTCGGGTGGGAAGATGGGACGCCGACTTTGAGTGCAAACTGGCTAACTTGGGCTGGCGTTTTCAGTTTGAGTCCCCATGAAGTTCGTTCACCCTGAAGGATGAAAACCCTCACCCCGGCCCTTTCCCAGAGGGAGAGGGGGCTTGTTTTCGTAGGAGTAATCCACCTCGGTCTGGGCGGGAGGTGGATTACCTTTCTTTGCTGAAGATCGAGAGCATCCCCTGCACGTTCTCCCAGCGGCGGATCGCCACGTCGGCCATGAATAGCAGCAGGAGGAGTTTCAAGAGAAAGGGCGTCAGTTCGACGAAGTGGGAGTGGCGGGCGCGAATCGGCGGCAGCGTCTCGTCCGACTCGCCGATGAGTTTCCCGCCGGTCAGATCGCAGACCTTCTCGAGCAGCTTGCGATTGACGCGTCCGGTGGCCGTCTCGCCGGAGACGTTGTGCACCAGTCCGGCCGAGACGACTTCGGCACCGGAGCGGGCCCGAACCAGGTAAACGCCGGCTTCTTCCGGCAGAAAGCTGGCCAGGTATCTTCCGGGTCCGGTCTGCCGGAGTTGAAGCTGGTGCAGTTGTTCCATGCCCGAACCCAGCGCCCCGGCGGCCACAAAATAGACGTCGGCCACCACGGCGGCGTCGTTCTTGAAGTGGGCGGGATCCTCCAGCAGATCGACCAGAATGCCGGCCCGGGACGAATTGTACTGGAGGTGGACGTCCATGGTTTGGCTCTGCGGTTTTCGGGCCGTTTCGCGGAGCACCTGGGCCCAGAACTGGTTGTAGCTGGGCCATGCGGTGATCCACAGCGCGGCCCAGCGGGACTTGCAGTCGGACGTGAAAGCGGTCACTTTGCCCAGCCCAAATTGCCAATGGGCCAAGAGCGGATCGGCCAGGTCGGTGACCAGGGGGACCTGGGCGGTGGCCTTGCGATTGGTCTTGACGTAGCCCAACAGCGTGGGGGCCTCGCTCACCGGGCAGCCGGCCAGCATCAGGTGCCGCTCGACCTGCTCGGGGACGAAGGATTCCTCGCGAATCAGTCTGCCCATGTGGATCATGGCGTCTTGGGTGAAGATTCGGGGCAGGTTGGTGGGGTCAATGGTTGAATAGAACTCTCCGCCGCCGGCGGTGGCCACGCCCTGCAACAGGGATGCGTGGGCCCTCGTCCCGATGGCAACCGTGGAAATCGTAATCCCTTCGGCCTTCATTTGTGCCGCCACGGCCTCGTAGCCGCTGCCTTGGGTCTGGCCGTCGGAGAGCACGATCATGTGCCGGACCTTGGCTTGCACTCCGGCCAGGGCCTGGCGCCCGGTGGTCATGCCGGGCATCATGTTGGTCCCGCCGCCGGAGTTGAGGGTGGAGATCTGGCTGGTGATGGTGCTTTGGGAGGTGACGCGGGTCATGGGTACGATGGTGCGGGCCGCCGAATCGAACGACACCACGGCGACGTAATCCTTGCTGCTGAGCAACTCCACCGTGGCGATCGCCGCCGATTTGCAGATCTCGATCTTCTGCCCGCGCATCGAACCCGAACGATCGAGGACCAGGGCCAACGCGGTGGCGAAACGTTCCTCCTTGTCGGGGGCCTTCATCTTCACCGGCAGAATCTCTTCGATCGGCGTGCGGTAATAACCGCCCACGCCGAAGGAATTCTTGCCGCCGATCATCACGAACCCGCCGCCGAGCTTCTCCACGTAGTCGCGAACGGTGGTCATCGACTGTTCGGTCAGCTTGTGGGCGGGGACGTCGGAGAGGATGAGGCCGTCGTAGCCGGCCATCTCCTGGAGGGTCTGGGGAAATGCTTCCGGAGAGCGTATCTGGAGCCGGATGCCTTCTTTGGCCATCGCCTCGGCCAGGTAATGGGCCTCGTCCTGTTCCCCTTCGACGTACAGCAGCAGCGGCCGGCCGCGGACGTCGACCAAGGTCATCGCCTCGTCGTTTTCGTGGATCGTGTCGCCCTCGAATCCTTCGGCACGGACCCGATAGGTGTAAAGATCGCGGGTCTCCGGCACCACGCGAAAGACCTCCGAGGTCTGCTGCCCGACCGAGAGTTCGAGCGGCCGCGACTCGACCTCCACGCCGTTTTCGAACAAGCGGATGACCCCTTTGCCGTCCAGGGAGCTTTCCACCTCGGCCCGCAACTCCACACTGGCCCCCTCGTGGGAGCGCGATTTGCTGCTGGTCAGCCGGGCCACACGGACGTCGGCGCGCCGCTGGCCGGCAATCGGCACGGCGTCGATGACGACGTCCAACAGCGCCGCGTCGCGGGCGGCGGATTCCAGGTCGCCGCGGGTCTGCTGGCCGTCGCCCACCAGGACCAGCCGCCGGGAGGTGCCCGGCGGAAACAGCGCGGAAGCCAGCGAGACCGCCGCCGCCAGATCGGTTTGACCGCCGTCTTGGTCGAGCAGCGAGGGGTCGGGGTCGGGCAGGTCGGCACCGGGGGCGGGTGACTTCCGGACCACGGTCGAGTTGCCCGCCGAGAGGAACCCCACCTGTGCCGTGGCCGGAAGTTCCGCGGCCAGCCGGGAGGTCCGCTGGTGGGCGGCCTGGATGCCGCTGGGACCTTGGCTTTGGGAGTGATCCAGGATGAAGATCACCGCTTGCCGGTCGGTCATTTCTTTCCAGGCGGGCCCGGCCAGGGCGAGCAGGGCGATCACCACCAGCGCAGAGCGGACCCCCAGCAGTGCCCGACGCCGCCAAAGCGACATCGGCCGCAGCGAACCGCGGTGAAACCACCACAGCAGGAGGATCACCGGCAGGGCAATCGCGATGTAGTAAGGTTGGACCCAATCCATGTCACATGGGACTTATCTGTTCGGCGGAACAACCATGGTTTGGCCCCGGGGGCCACGCCGGAAGACTACGCCGCGTGGCCGCGGCGGCTAAACGGTGCTTTCCACAAATATGCAACTTGATTCAGTAAGCAATGTAACGGTGAAACAGCCAACTCTCGACGACGAACAAAGCCAGCACGCCCCACAACAGGACCGGGGCCAGATCGCCCCGAAACAACCTCGCGGTCTGTTGGGCATCCCGGGCAGTGGGTGCGTCCTTCTGTTGGGCGGGAATCAGTGTCTCTTCGACCGAGAGCAGCGCGGCCGAGCCGCTTTCGCCCGCCTCGGTCCTCCAGAGCCCGATCCGATCGAGCTCGGCGGAGCGACCTTCGAGCTTCTCGGTCGTTTTCGCCGCTTCCTTGTGGGCGGGGTCGAGCCAGGTGAGGGTTTTTCCTTGGAGTTCCACGAGCTGGCCGGTTCGACGGTTCATCCCCCGGGCGGATTCGAGCTCCGTCTCGGCGGCCCAGTAGATGGCGTTGCCGATCAGCAGCGGATAGGACGCCATGAAGGGGAGCTGTTCGCTGTGCTGCGGGCTGAAGCCCATCACGACCACGCGCTGGCCGCGGATTTCGCCGGCCAGCAACACCGGACCCTGCGGGCCGACCCACAACGACTCCAGCGGCCCGCCGGCTTCGACCACCGCCGTTTGGGTCACGGCCACGCGGCCGGTGGCCACGCCGTAGAGCAGGGCGTGGCCCTGGCCGGGTGCCCGTAACGAGTCCAACGGCAGCCCACCGCCCCGGATCGGCACCGCCCGGACCGGCCCCAGCGAGCCGGGTGGGTTGATCCCGATCACGGGCACGTCGGCCGGCCACTTCTCGGGCAGCCAGCCGTCGAAGATCGCCACGTCCACGGCGTCTTTGGGGGGCCAGGCCGACGGCGGCCCCTGAAGCACCTCCAGGTCGCCGTCCACTCCCAGCGACGAGAGGGCCAACTCGGTGAACGGATCGGGCGACTCGTCGGGCGACTCGCAGATCCACAATACCTCGACCGGACGCAAGGGGGGAATCCGCCCGTGGACCACGTTGTCGAACTCCAGCACGTCGCCGGCGGCCGAGAGCTTCAGCGAGAGGACCTTGTCGGTGTCTTGCTCCGCGTCGAGGGGGATCAAGAGCTTTTCCCTGCCGCCGGGCTGGAGCGTCAGCTTGCGGGGCGCCACGAGGTTTCCATCTACTTCGATGTCCAGGTTGGCGTCGACCGGCCGGCTGCCCACGCAATGGACCTGGACGAAGGCGTCGAACCGGGCCCGCGCCAGGGGGACTCGCCGCAGTCGAAAGGCGGTGATGCCGACGTTGACCGGCTGCTCCATGGCGACGCTGAGGTGTTCGACGGCCACCGAGTCCGTCGTTCCGGCTTCGTCGTTGGTGATTCGAGCTTCGTCGTTGGTCGTCGGTGTTTCGTCGGCGGCATCGGTGGCGTGCCAGATGCTTGCCGGGGTTTCCAGGGCCGCCAGTCGGCGGGCCAACCGCAGGGCCTCTGCCGGATCGCCCTCGATCGGGCGGACCGCGATTTTGGCCAACGCCCGGTGTACCTGGCGAGGGTCCATCGAACGCGACAGCAGGACCTCGGGGCGCCGGTCGTAGGCCATCACGATCACTCCGATCCCCGCCGACAAACCGGCCAGGCGGTCCTCGATCCGCGAGACGGCCTCGTCCAGGCGGCTGGGGCCCTTCTCGGTCTTGGCCGCCATCGAGGCCGAGCGATCGACCAGGATCACCACCGTGCGGAGCGACTCGGCCGAGGGGGCGACCACCAGGTGGGCCAACGCGGCGGCTGCCGCCAGAATCACCAGGATGCTCAGCAGCAGGGAGAGGAGGTGTTTGAGCCACCGCAGCCAGGCGGAATCCTGGTGTTCGCGGGCGAGCCACTTGAAGAACGGCAGGGTGCTGGTCCGCACGGTTCTGGGCCGCGGCCGGAACAGATAGAGCAGGATGGGAACCAGCACCAGCGGCGCCCAAACCAGGAACAGCGATGGATAGAGAAATCGCATTCCTACCCCGTCCCCGCCAAGGCACTGCCCCGGGAGAGCAGATCCAGGAAGGCATCTTCGAACGGTTGATCCGTGGTCCAGGGGAAGTAGTCGATCTGGCGCCGCATGCAGAACCGGTGCAGGTCGTCCATGAACTGCCTGAAGGCATCGGTATAGCGGGCGAGCTCTCGCTTGGTCATCCAGATGCGGCGGACTTCGGCGGTTTCCACGTCCAGCAGCCGGATCTCGCCCTGGACGTCCGGCTCCATCTCCTTCGGATGCAGCACCTGGATGACGTGGGTTTCGGCCGGCCAGCGAGTGGCTTGCAGCAGGGCCTCGGTCGAGCGTTCCGGCATCCGGCCGAAGAGGTCGGAGATCAGAAACACCATCCCCCGCCGGTCGCGGCTGGGGCGAAACTGCTTCAGGCAGTCCACCAGGTTGGTCCTGCCGCCGAAGGACAGCTCGGCCATCTGCTTGAGCAGAAAATGCACGTGCCCCTGGCCCTTCATCGGCTGGGTCTCGCGGCGGAGGTCGTCGGCCAGGCTGAGGATCGAGACGCGATGCTGACTCAACAAGGCCAGGTAGGCCAAGGCCACCGCCATCCGCAGGGCGGTGATCCGCTTCTCGGGGTAGGGGTCGATCATCGATCCGCTGCGATCGACCAGGACGTGGACGTGGAACTCCTGGACCTCCTCGAAGATGCGGATGAACGGTTTTTCCAGCCGGGCGAACAGCCGCCAGTCGATGGTGCGATAGTCGTCGCCGGGGGTGTAGCTGCGATGGTCCTTGAATTCGCGGGTGAAGCCCGCCGCGGGGGTCGATTGCTGGCCCCGCCGCTGCAATTGACGGCGTTTGCGGAGCTTGAAGAACAGCGACCGGAGCCGGCCCAGGAATTTGGCATCGAACAATTCTTCGGTGCTATTGGCCATCGGCGCTGCGCTGCGTTAGGGCCACGACGTGATTGGGGGTCGCCGTCGCGTAGAGCACGCCCCGATCGACGCGGCTGATCGTGGGCGCGTGGACTCCGGGAATGCCCTGGTAGATCGAAGTGCTTGGCGGGCTGTAGCCCGGACCGTACACACCCGGTGGCGGATAATAGCCCGGGCCATAGGGGTTTGGAAGCGGCGGATACGGGCCCGTCGCCACGGTCGGCGTGGTCGGCGTGGCCGGCGTGGCCGGGGCGAGATCGGCCGGCCAGTCCGCCTTGAACGCCCGCCGAGCGGTGATCGCATTGACACACAGGATGCCGCCGGGGCCCGTGGCGTAGACCCACGAACCGTCGATCGTCGCCTGGATCGGCGCCAGGCCAAGCAGTGGGTAGAGGCTACCGGCCGATTGGCCGGTCCCCACGGCAATCTCCTGCAAATCACACTGCTTGACGCTGCCGTCGGTCAGGTCGACAAACTGAAGCTGGCTTCCGGAGAGCAGGCAGGCCGTGCGGCCGGCCAGGCCGATGAGCTGACCGGCGGCCTCCACCCGCTTTCCCGCCAGGGGCAAGTCCGTGTGGACGATCTGGAGTCCCGACTGATCGAACAGCAGCAGCCGTCGATCCGTCAGGCATGCTCGCCGGGGCATTCCCTGTTGGAGGTTCGATGCCCAGGCCACCGCCGGCGCCGCGAGACGGACGCCGCCGGGCGGCAGCCCGCTGAAGGAATTCGTCTGAAGGTAGCTAACAAACTGTGCCGGTGGGGTCGGCTGCCCGGGAAAGCGCGTCGAAGGGGGCGGCACCGGGTATCCTGCCGACGAGGTTACCGAGTATCGAGAGTAGCCGGGAAGATATGCCGGCAGCGGGCTGGTTGTAGCGGTCGGAGTCTGGATCGAGGGATCGCGGAGCTCCACCGGAAACTTCCGCACCCGCCAGGGCTCGAACGACCACTGGATCTGGCCGCTTGGCAGGTCGACGATGGCGGTTCGGGTGCCGTAGACCAGCAGTCGGTGGCCGCAGAGGCTGGCACCGGAGTTGTGCCAACTGATGATTCCCGTTGGCGGTTTCTCGGGCGCAAAGGTCCCATCCCAGACGATCTTTCCGGTGCCGGGATCGATCCGCGTGACCGTTCCCGAGACCGGCTCGTAGGTCAACAGGTTCTCGCCGTAGAGGAAGATCGAGACGTATGGATGCACGCCCAATGCAGAGGAGACCGGCGGCGACGCCCCCACGTCCCCCACGTCGGCCTGCCACAGCAAGCGGCCGTCGTCGGCCGCGTGGCAGGAGACTTGCGAGGTGCCGGGCACGTAGAATCGCCCCTTGCCGTCGGCCAGCGGCACCGCGGAGACGCCCAACTGTGCCAGCAACCTCTGCAATTCCCGCTGTATCTCCTGCGCCGCTTGGGCCCGCTGGGCCGGGGGCATCTGCGGGAGCATTTGCCGGTACATCTGGATCTGCTGCAGCCGGTGCGCCAGCGAGTTGCTGGAGTACCCTCCCGAAGCTGCTTGCGGCTGCGGGATTGCCGGCAGCAGGGGCCGTTGCCAGAGCAGCTTCCCGGTGGTGGCGTCCAGACAGTAGGCGTTGCCCTGCGCGTCGCAGATCAACGTTCGCTCGCCGACGGAGTCGCCTCCCACACTGCCGACGGAGTCGCCTCCCACACTGCCCAGGGGTACGACGGCGGTGACCGCCGTCTGCGGGTCGGTCTGATAGGTCCATTTCACCCGGAACTCCGGCAAGGGTCCCTGTCGCGGCCCGGCGCGTGATGCGCGGCGGGGTGGCTCGGCCGCGGAGAGCAACTTGCTGGCATGGTCGAAGGAGATCGAGAGGCCGTCGGGGAAGGCGATCCGCAGCATTGTGGGAGGCGACTCCGTCGGCGACCCGGGCGACTCCGTCGGCGATCCGGGGGCGCCGGTTTGTTCCGCATCGCCGGAGGCGGCATTACCACTCGAATCGACGATCCTCGCGGCTACGCGTTGGAGTTCTCCCAGCGCTTCCTCGAAGGCTTCCTTGCGCCCCAGCCGGCTTAGCAAGTAGGCCCGAATCCAGGCGATCCACAACCACTGCTGGTCGCTTTGGGCCACGGGCTCGACCGCGTCGAGATAGATCAGGGCCTCGGAGAGCGAGGCGTCGGGCTCGTCGGCGACCAAACGTCGCCCGATGTCGCGCCAGTAGGAGTCGGCCAGATGGGATTCGAGCAGCGTGCGTGTCTGATCCGAAAGGGGCATCTTCTCGACGCCCGCCAGCAGCCGCCTGAGCGCGCTCCGCAGTCCGCTCTCGTTGCCGGTGACGGCCAAGGCCGTCAGCCAATTCTCCCAGCTTGTTCGATCGGTGGGGTTCAGCACGGTGAGCCGCCGGAGAATGGGGAGGACAAGCTGCTGGCCATCCGGGTGCTGGGTGTAGAGCGGCCGCAGGGCACTGAGGATCGCCGGGTCCCGGATCCGCGAGACGTCGATCTTGTCCAGCAGGGCGACCACCAGGTCTTGCCGGCGGGCCTTCGAGTGCATCAGGGCCAGCCGGGCACGGTACTCGTCGGCGAATTGCTGATCTTCCTTGGCCAGCCCCTCCAACTCCTGCTGGACCGCGGCAGCCTGTGCGGGATCCTTTTCGAGGATGGCCACCAACTGCCGCCGAAGCCTGATCCGGCTGTCCCGGGGTGGATCGTCCTCCAGGTCGCTTTGGAGCATGGCCGCGGCCTCTTTCTCGCGACCGCTGCGGGCGGCGATTTCCGCGAAGGCCAACCGGCGTTCCAGCCGCCTGGTGGTCCACTCCTTGGGGTCTTGGTCCAGCCTCGCCTGCTCCGCTTCCAGAAACGCATCCAGGGAATCGAAGTCTTCGTGAAAGGCCACGGCCGCTTCCAGCCAGAGCCGGTAGCGGGCGCCCGTATCGGCCAGGACACGACCCTCGGCGATCAGCTTTTCGCCGGCCGCGAGATTGCCCAGCCGCCGCTCGACGCTCAGCAGCAAGACGCGGAGATCGAGATTCTCCTTTTCTTCTTGCAGACGTTGGCCGATTGCCGCCCGGGCCTCGGTCAGCAGCTCCTGGTCGATCATGAACTGGACCAGGTCGAGCAGGTTCTCCAGGTCGGCCTGCTTGGCCGCGAGGTTGCGGAAGAGTCCACGGGCACGCTGCCGATCGCCCATGGCCAGATAGGTCTCGGCCAACTCGCGCCGCACGTCGAGGCGTGCCGGCTGGAGTTGGATCACCCGGCGAAACAACTCGGTGGCATCGCCCAGCAGCATCGAGCGCCTCAGGAATCGGGCGGTTTCCAGCAGGCAGGGTCCTTTCTCGTCGGATTTCATGGCGTCGACCGCCCCGGTCAACTCGGCCAGGGCTTCCTTGGGCCGCCCCAGCAGGTAGAGCGTCTTGACGTGGAGCAGGACCAGGTCGGGCCGCTGGGGCTGCTGCCGGATTCGCTGGGCGAGGTATTTCTCGCGGCCATGGGAGTCTCGCAGCCGGTCGAGCAGCTCCAGGGTCCGCCTTTCGATCTGTGCGGATTTCGGCAGCCGGCGGCCGGCCTCGAACAATACCTCCAGCGCCTCGCGCCGCAATTGCAGCCCGACGAGCACCTGTGCCAAGTCGAGCACGGCGGCCTCGTCGCGGGGGTTTTGCTCGACCTGCTTTCGGGCGGCGGCGATCATTGCCTGGCGCTCGGCCTGCGACTGGACCAGCGCCAGTCGCCGGCGGACGATCTCTCCGCGGCGCCAGTAATCGGCCGTCAGCTTGGCCAGCAGGCGGTCCAGCCGCGCGCCGGCGGCCTCGGTCTTCTTCAGACCGACTTCCGCGGCGGCCGCCTGGAGCTCGATGCTGACCATCGTCTCCGGGGCCGGCGGCGCGTCGCCCTTTTTCTCCAGCAATTCCAAGGCCGGCTTGAAGAACTTGTACTTGATCATCCGGCGGGCCACCTCGAGCCGCTGCTGCGGCGCATCGACCAGGGCGGCCAAGGCGAGGAGGTGCTTCTTGGCCAGGTCCTGGCGATCTTGCGCGATGGCGACCGGCAACAGCAAGTCGATCCAGGCGATCTTGCGACCGGGCCGCGTCTGAAGCTCAATCGCCCGGTCGAGCTGGTCGAGGGCCTCCGGTTCCTGCCTGCCGCGGAGGATTTCGTAGAGCACGTAGTGGAGGTAGGCGTCTTGGGGGAATTGGGCCACGGCGCCCCGGGCCGCACGCACCGCTTCCGGGCCGCCGGTTGCGGTCAGGAGCCTGACCAGGACCGTGCGGGCGGAGACGTCGTTGGGGTATTGGGCCACGTGGGCGCGGTAGATTCCGATCAGTTGATCGGCCCGGCCGGCGCCGCGGTAGATCGACAGCAACTGCTCCAGGGGCGAGACCAGCGTGGGGTCCTGGTGCAGGGCGGTCCGCAGCGGCAGCGATTTCGCATTCAGGTCGTCGGGCGGCGAATCCTGGGCGATGGCTGCCGGGTGGGCGGAGGAGAGCGCGCAGGCCGCCAGCACCGCCAGGATGGCGACACGGCGGGCAAGCGTGAGGGCTAAACGGCAAGAATTGAAAATTGAAAATTGAAAAATGCAAATTGAAAATTGCGTTTTGGAGGTGACGGCTTGTCCGGCTGCAATTCTCAATTTGCAATTCTCAATTTGCAATTTGCAATCCATCAACGGTTTCATGCCGCTCCCCTTGCCGGCGTGGGGATGCTTTCGAGGATCTGGCCGATCACGTCGTCCGCGTTGACCTGTTCCGCCTCGCCTTCGAAATTCAGGATCAGTCGATGCCGCAAGGAGGGCATCGCCACCCGCTTGATGTCGTCAATCGAGACCGCGGTCCGCCCGGCCAACAGGCAATAGGCCCGGGCGCCGCGGATGAGGGCCTGCATTCCGCGGGGGCTGGCGCCGTAGGAGACGAAGCGATCGACCGGCGTGGCCGCTTTACCGTCTTGGGGATGGGTCGCCAGCACCAGCTTGGCGGCGTAGGCCATCAGGGGATCGGCCACCGGCACCTGGGTCAAGAGTTCCTGGAAACCGATGAACTCCTCGCCGGTCATGACGACCTTCAGTTCGGGCTCGGTGAACTTGGTGGTGCGGCGGGTGATCTCGATCATATCTTCCGCCCCGGGGAAGGGGACGTGGACCTTGAAGAAGAACCGGTCGAGCTGCGCCTCGGGCAGGGGATAGGTCCCCTCCATCTCCAAGGGGTTTTGGGTGGCCAGCACGAAGAAGGGCGCGGGCAGCTCGAACCGCTCGCCGCCGGCGGTCACCGCCCGCTCCTGCATCGCTTCCAACAGCGCCGACTGGGTCTTAGGCGTGGCCCGGTTGATTTCGTCCACCAGCAGGAGGTGGTGGAACACCGGCCCTCTCTCGAAGCGGAACACGCGGCGGCCCGCTTCGTCGTCGCCGACGATGTGGGTGCCGACCACGTCGGCCGGCATCAGGTCGGGCGTGCACTGCACCCGGCCGAACGTCAGCCCCAACACCCGCGAGAGCACGTTGACCAGGTAGGTCTTACCCAGCCCGGGCACGCCTTCCAGCAGGACGTGTCCCTGGGAGAAGATGGCGACCAGCACGTCGCTGATCAACTGATCGTAGCCGACGATCGCCCGCTGGATCTCGGTAATCAGACCTTGGAACCGGGTCTGGAATTCCTCCCTCCGAAGTTCGAGCGATTCGGTGGAGTGGCTGCTAACGGTGGGGCTGTTCTGGGGATTCGCGTTCAACGAGTCGTCTCCTTAGGGCCGTGAAATATCGCAGGACCTGCTGGCGTCTGGAGAGCGGCAGGGGCTCTTCGGCCAGTGCTTCCTCTTGGGTCTTGATGAACTCGATGGCCAGTTGCCGGGATTTTCGCGAGGCGTCCTCGCTGTGCATTCCTTGCTCGACGTTGCGGATCTGGGAGGGGCCTTCACCGGAGACCGCGGCGCCCACCACGCCGGTGCCGGCGGGCTTGAGCGGATCGGTCTTGTTGTTGGCGGAGGGTGCGGAGCCCTGTCCGGCGAAGTGTCCGCCGTCGCCTGCTCCTTGGCCCATGGTGGTACCGGGGACGGGGGAGAGGCCGGAGCCTTGTCCCTGCCCCTGGCCTTGCCCCTGCCCCTGTCCCTGCCCTTGGCATTGCCCTTGGCACTGTCCGCCGCAGTGCGGGCATTGGCCGGTTCCCGGGATCGGGGGCTGCCCACTGCCCGGTCCCGGAGCGGGGCGCTTGCCCGACGCGGAGGGCGGTTTCATGCCCGGAATGGGCGTTTGGCCCAGGACCTTGGGAAGATTTTGGCCGGCGGCGAGCTGCGCGCCGATGGTCGGGCGGCCGAGTTGTCCGGGCGGCACGGCACCCGGCTGCTGCCGCAGGGGTATATTCCCCAGGGCCTGGAGTTGCTTGGCCCCCAATTGCTTGAGGCCCGACTGATTGTTCTTCGTCAGCCGCCGAACCTTGGACGGCTTTCGCCCAAAGATCTTCTGGCCGGAGTTCCGCAACTGCTGGGCGAGCTGTTGCAGGCGCTGCTTGGCCAATTGCCGCTGCTTGGCCTGGGCAAGCTGCTTGGATAATCGTTGGAGCTGGTTGGCCGCAGCCTTGGGCTCGTCTCTGCGGAGCTGCTGATGTGCCTGGTTGAGGTGCTTTCCGACCAGTCCCTGCTTGTCGGCCTTGGTGGCCACGTCGAGGGCCTTGTCGAACGCGTGCTCGATCCGCTTGTGCTCTTCCAGCGAGAGGGCCTCGTGGTCCAGCCGTTTGGACAGCTTCATGGCCTCTTGGGAGCCCTTCTGCAAATCCTTCGCCTGCATGGCCGAGGCGAAGTCGGTGGTATCGGCGTGGCGGGCGAGCTCTTCGAGCATCTTCGAGGAGAGTTCTTCCTCGGCGGCGGTGTCCAGGGCCTCGGCCAGTTTTTCGGCTTCGTGGGCCTTCTCTTCCAATTCGGCCAGCACGCTGCGGTGGGTATCCCGGTCGAGCTTGCGGAGCTTCTCGGCCGTCTCTTCCACCGAGTTTTCGAGCTTCTTGAGTTCTTCTTTTTCGCCGGGAGTAAGGCCCTCGTTCTTCTCCGCCAGCTTGATCCCGGCGGCGAGCATTTGGGCAACCTCCTGCGCTCGGGCCTGGGACACTTCGTCGATGCGCGGCTCCTCGGCGGGCGTGGGTGGAACCAGCGCGAACCAAACCGCCAGCAGGCCCACCAGGCCGACCAGCGCCAGCGGCAGGGCCCACGCCCGACGGGCAAGCGGGGCGGGCAGGTCGCGCGAGAGGCCCTTCAGGTCGGCTTGCAGCCGCTGGGCGGCCCGGCCGAGATGCAGTCGCTCGCCGGCGTCCACCTTGTCCTGCGACTCGAAGCAATAGGCCGAGATGAACATTTCCTCGCGGCCGGCGTTTTGGTCCCAATAGGCCAGTGCCGCCTCGGCCGACGGCCGGCGGAGCCACGCCCACGCGCCGGTCAAAGCCAGCCAGGCGGGCACCAGGGTGATCGCGCCCAGCGCAGCGACCCACGGGAAGCCGGCATACCAGAGCCCAACCGCCAGCAGGGCCGCCGCCAGATACACCGCCACCGCCGTGCGGCCCAGCAATCGGAACCACCGCGCCACAGACAATCGGGCCACCGCTCGACGGGAAACCGCCCGGAACGGCAGGTCTCGGTGTGCTTGTTTGCTCATTCCTTGATCTCCGCTAACAAGGCCTCAACGCTCCGGCGGACTTCCGGGTCGGAGGTCTGCCGGAGGGCTTCGTCCAACTGAAGTTTGGGTAAATGGCCCAGTTCGGCCAGCGATTCCTTGGCCGCTTTGCGCCGGGCATACTCCGGATGGCCCAGGTCACGGATCAACTGGGCGATTTTTCTGCGCATGGTGTCGGAAACGACCGGGGTCGGCACGCGGACCTCGAGGACGTCGTGCAGGGGCACCCGGGCGAGCAGGCCCGCGCAGCGGACCGGCAGGACCAGTTCGCCGAGGGTGCCGCTAATCGTCCCGCCGTCCCAGAGTTCCGCTTCGAACAGCGGCCCGGTCTGGGAGGACCCGTCTGCCTCGCCGGTCACGTTGCGCAACAGCCGGATCTGGTTGGGGGGAACCGGGATCTTTTGTCCCGCGGTGATGAAGTGGATCGCCGCCAGGTCCACCCGGCCCACCAGCACGTTGTCGCCCGCCAGCAGAAGGTGAGGGGCCGCGACGTCTGTAATCACGTCCTCCTGGGAGGAGGAGAGGTGGGCGGAGGTCATCCTTCGGATCTGGGGGGGCGTGAACTCTTGGACTCCGA